>CAJJPZ010000054.1 GCA_905193765.1 uncultured Eubacterium sp. | reverse complement strand
ATTATCCGTTAGACAGATTTGTACCTGAACAGGATGCTTTGAAAGAGGCTGCTGAACTGTTGCTGAATGCCGAAAATCCGCTTGTATATGCAGGTGGCGGTATCTTTTCATCGAAGGCAGTAGATGAAATAAGAGAACTCCAGAAGGAATTCTCGCTTCCTGTAGCGACAACTACGATGGGAAAAGGCGCAGTAGATGAAACTGATCCGCTGTCAGTAGGCGTTATCGGATATTACATGGGGCACAGAAGTTCTACTAAATTCATGAAGCCGCTGGTTCAGAAATCAGACGTAATACTCTTTGTGGGAAACAGAACAAACCAGAACGGTACGGATACATGGACTCTTCTTCCGGAAGATGCGAAATACATACATATAGATATCGATCCGATGGAGATCGGCAGGAATTACGAAGCAGTCAGACTTCTGGGGGATGCGAAGCTGACTCTGAGAGCGCTCATTGATGAAATGAAAAAGGGAGATGTTTCGAAGAGAGCTTCAAAGAAAGATGCTGTGGCAGCAGAGATCGCATCAGGCAGAGCAAAACATCAGGAGGAGATAAAGGATGTAATGACTTCAGAGATCTCGCCAATAAGGATCGAGAGATTCATGGCTGAGCTGGAAAAGCAGGTAGCAGATAACTGCATGGTAGTAGCTGATGCAAGCTTTTCATCCATATGGAATGCCAACTATATAACTGCAAAGGCCGACAGAGAGTTTTATTTCCCGCGTGGTCTGGCAGGTCTGGGATGGGGATTCCCGATGGCTATGGGATGTAAGCTGGCAAGTCCTGAAAAACCGGTATTCAGTCTGTCTGGCGACGGTGGATTCGCACACACCTGGAGTGAACTGGAAACCTGTAAACGTGAAGGCATCAATGTCATTGCTGCAGTAATAAACAACAAGATCCTTGGATATCAGTATTATGCTGAAAAGTTCAAGTTCGGTGAGGTGACCAACGCTGTATGGATCGACACAGTCGATTATGCGAAGATCGCAGAATCATGCGGACTCAAGGGACTGACTATCAGAAAGGTGGAAGATATAAAGCCTGTACTGGAAGAAACTTTTGAATCAGTCAAGACGCAGACAGTTGTGATAGATATAAAGACTGAGACTTTCTGCCAGCCGCCGCTTCCTATGATAGATACACTGAAGCTTGCTGAACTGGTTTAAAGCCGGTTGCATATAAAAGTTTGATGCAGTTGTGCGTCAAAAAATAAAAAGAAAGGAAAGATTATTATGAGCAAAATGTTAGATGTTACAAATCCTTATACTGGAGAACTGGTAGAATCGATCAAACTTGATACCGTTGAAGAACTTAAGGAAAAGGTAGCAAAAGCAAAGGCTGCACAGCCTGCATGGGAGAGAACTCCTATAGTTCAGAGAGCTAAGCTGATCATGGCAATGATCGATAAAATCGAAGAAAAGAATGAAGAGATAGGTACTATTTGCGCTAAAGAAATGGCAAAACCGATCAATTCCGCAAAGGGCGAATGCTTTGATGGAGGAGAAATCGGCAGAGGCAATGTTGAAAGAGCGAAACATCTTTATGGCGATGTTTTCACAGGAACTACAGGAGGAAGGGAATATGATCTCGGGTTCTGCAGAAGAGAAGCGTTAGGTGTAGTTGCAGCTATTATTCCATTCAACTATCCTATCGAAATGTTCTTCCAGAAAACGACTCCGGCTCTTGCAATGGGTAATACTGTGATAGTAAAGGCTCCATCTTCCAATCCGCTGGCTGTCAGAATGCTGGTAGAGTGTGCTCACGAAGTAGGCATACCTGAAGAAGTTATACAGTTCACTGCATGTGAAAGATCGGTTTCAACGGAAGCTCTTCTTACACATCCTGATGTAGCAGCTATCGCTCTTACAGGAAGTACGGAGACCGGCGTTGAGATGATCAAGCTTGCAGCAGATTCAATGAAAAAGACATTCATGGAGCTGGGCGGAAATGATGCACTCATTATATGTGAGGATGCAGATGTGGATACAGCTGTTCAGGAAGCTCTTGAAGGAAGACTTTACAACAACGGACAGATCTGCTGTGCAACAAAGAGATATCTGGTGCCTGAAAGCATGCATGATGAATTTGTTGAAAAATTAAAGGAGAAAGTGCTGGCTATTCCTCGTGGCGACCAGTTCGATCCGGAAGCAAAGGCTATCTGTCTCGTTACAGAAAAGGCTGCAATAAAGGTAGAGGCTCAGATCAAACATACTGTTGATCAGGGAGGTACTATCGTGTGCGGAGGAAAGAGAGAAGGCGCGTTCATCGAGCCTACTATCATCGATAACGTTTCAAAGGATGCCGATGTAGCTAAGGATATGGAAATATTCGCACAGGTTTGGCCTATAATCACATATAAGACTGAGGAAGAAGCTATTGAGATCGCTAATCAGTCAAGCTATGGTCTCAGCGGCGGCGTTCTTGCAGGCGATACAGTAAGGGCATTCAGAATAGCAGATCAGATGGAATCATCAGCTGTTATCGTAAACGGATGCAGCTGCTACAGAATGAACGAGCAGCCCTTCGGAGGATGCAAAGCAAGCGGACTTGGTAATGAAGGTGTTGGATATTCTCCGGAAGAATACAGCAGACTCAAGACGTATGTTTTAAAGGGTGCTTTTGTTAAATAAGTTTACTCAGACTCGCATATATTTGCGATAAACCCAAACAGGCCATGGCTCTGGACAGTATTGATCAAACACATTTCAGAGTCATGGTCAAAAAAATCAATACATATGTCAGAATATATCGAATTAACAATGTTTTGGAGGTGCCCGTCATGGCTCGCGCCAGCAAAGAATATCTCAGAAGTCTCATACCGGCAGGTCTGCCGCCGGGAAATGAAATACTTAAAGAAGGAAGAAGCTTAGGTGGTTCTATCAGGACAGGGAGAAGCCGACTGATAAGAGAAAGCCGTTACAGTAATTATCTTGAGTTTTTTAAATCGCAGGCTGCAGATAAAGAAATTGCCTGGATAACCAATGTGGGTCTTGCAACTGTTGAAGAACAGGTAAAAGGGATAGAAGAGATACATGACTGGTGTGAAAACCTTGGCATCAGGTATAACTATACTCTTTCGATACCAAGTACCCTTACGGCGGTACCCAAAGAGCTGAGACGGTATGATTCGAAAAATACAGGATATCTTCCGGAAACGCCAGAGGATTTTCGCATGCTGGAAGATATACGAGGTATGGAAGTCATGCAGGGCGATCAGATCCTTGGGGTGCCTAATGCATGGGAAACCGGGATAAATGTGCTGAAAGCCGGAAGCTATCAGGTGGGCTGTATTTCACAGCTTATGTGGAACCATCCCGGGTGTGAGGATCATACCAGATATGTCACAGATATGCTTAAGGTCATGGGAATCCTTTCGTCCAAATGGGATGAAGGGTTCGGCATAAGCGGTTATTCTGATGATACATATCCGAGCTACTGTAAAGATGCGATCGCATATGTGGGATATGCAATGTTTGAACAGTACGTTGCGACTAAACTTTGTGGCGTTAGATATACCATAGGGTATGGAGGACTGCTGAGTGATATAAGAGTGAAATCGGCTTTGCTTAAAGCACTGTACGACAATCTCTATACCGCAGAACAGCCGCCGGTGCTGTTTGTACATGCAAACACGACAAGATACTGGGATCACGATATAGAGGCGAATTATGGCATGCTTGCGCAGGAAATGCTTATGGCTGTTCTTGCAGAACGGAGGTACAGGACCGGAGCTATGATACTTCCTATACCGATAACCGAAAAAGTGCATGTCCCTACGACAGAGGCGATAAAAAACGTCCTGGGATTGTGCTCACGGATAGAGGAAAATATCGAACAGTGGGAGAATGTTACAGATTTCACACGTATCGATGAAATGGCAGAAGATCTTAAATCAAAAGGCCGCAAAATGTTCAACAATATGCTGGATATACTTGATGATGCAGGGCTGGATATCAATGATCCGATGGAAATGCTGATGTTCATAAAAAAATTCAATGCAGGACTGTTTGAAGAGACCTTTCATCCTTATAAAGATGGAGGAGAGAGAGTCATGGTCAGCTATTATACGGATATGGGAAAAATGACCAGAAATATGGCAGATACAAGCTCTGCAGCGGTGGAAAAAAATGAACTGGAGAATGCGCTGAAAGGCAGGCGTATACTGCTTGCGTCAACTGATGCACATGTGTATGGTATGCATTATGTCAGAGACGTGCTGAAAAAGGCGGGGGCAGATGTTGTAGATGGAGGTGTTGATTCCGCTGTCAGTTATATATTTGATGTTGCTGAGGAAGAAGACATCAGATATATAGGTGTCAGCACACATAATGGACAAGCTTTGGGCATTGCAGAGCAGATCCTTGAAGAACAGGAAAAGAGACAGGCAAAGCATATCGTATTCATGGGAGGAGTTCTGAATACGATCTTGCCGGGGCATTCAGAGCCTTCTGATGTCAAAGCTATGATAAACGATAAGGGACTGTTTGCAGACAACGATCTGATCGAGACGATAAAAATGATCAGAGATGCAAAGTTATAAAAACTGTTGTTATCCACAAATGATTCGTCATTATTGCCGGAAAGATGATAGGAAGGAGAATTTTATGGAAATTATTACTGCAATCATGTGGGGAGGATTTATAGTCGTATGCGGAGCTGTCGGCCTCGCAAGATACAATAAAGAATATCCACCTAAGAAAAATAAATAGTAGTTTGCCGGTTCAGGAAAGGAGTTTATAGATATGAATGGATATTTAGTTGGAGTTCTTATATCTTTTGCAATATATCTGATAGTATCATTTATAGTAAATAAATATGTAAAAGGGGCGGCTGCTTATTTTGTAGCAGGGCGAAATGCACCGACTGGGCTTATCGTAGGATCGATGGTAGCGTCATTACTCAGTACAGGAGTGTTCCTGGGAGATTCAGGTGAGGCCTATAACGGTATATGGGTCGCTGTAGCCGGATGTGCCGCAATAAGTGCCGGAGGCTATATACTCGGAGCAGTCTTCTTCAGCAGACATCTCAGAAGAGCTGATGTATACACTGTACCGCAGTTCTTCGAGAAACGTTTCTGCTCAAGACCGGTAGGGATAATGGCTGTTGTAGCAGTAGTTATAGCTATGGCCGTATATCTTATATCCGTAACTCAGGGCGGGTCGACGCTGATGGCCAATGTTACAGGTCTGCCATACAATGTATGCGCTATAATGACTATTGCACTGTTCACTATCATGGTCATATCTGCAGGTTCGAAAGGTGTCCTTATCACTGACACGATAATGTTCGGACTGTTTACTGTAATCGGTGTGACTTCAGTTATAATCGTTTCGGTCAAAGGCGGTGGATGGTACAACATCATTGAAAACATTTCTGCAGCTCCGGAAACACATGATCTGCTTTCATGGCATGGTGTCCTGGGATATATGTATGACACAGGCTGGGAAAACATGTTATGGTTCTGGGCATATGGTATCTGCTGGGCAGGTGTAGGTTTTATCGGTCCATGGCAGTGTTCACGAAACCTTATGGCGAAGAACGAGCATACAGTTATCAGATCATCGGTGTTCGTTGTAATAGGATGTTTTACAATCAACTACCTTGTTGAACTGGGTGCGGTATTCATGCATGCATTCGATATAGGCGATACCGAAAGTACGCAGGTATGGCTGTGGGCTGCACATAATGTTCTTCCGCAGATCGTAGGAGTTATCCTCATAACAGGAATAATCGCAGCAGCTATCTCATCGGCTACCACATTCATGTCGCTGGTAGGTGCATCGATTTCGAACGATATATTCAGGATCAAGGACGGTAAGAAAAATGTGATGGTCTCCAGGATATCAATGCTGATACTTGCTGTCATCGTTCTTCTGATCGTAGTATTCAATCCTCCGAATATATGGTGGATAATGCAGATAGGTGCAACTGTCGTTATCTGTGCGATGCTTCCTGTTGGTATCGGCAGTATATGGAGCAAGAGGATGACAAAGGCAGGTGCTTTCTGGGGGATGCTGGTCGGATTCACGGTATCCTTTGTAATGAAACTGATAACGACATCCCAGGGAATAGTGGTCCCTATCTACTTTGACGTATACCTTGTAGGTACGGTATCGAATGTGGTTGCAATGCTTATCGCAAACAGACTTACAAAACCGACTCCGGAGGAAATCGCAGCAAGAGAAGCCCTCTTTGTTGTACCTGAAGGAGAGGATGATCCGGTAGAAGTTGAAAAGACGAGGAGAGCGCTCAAGTCAACTATATGGATCGGCATCGGAATATTCGTATTCTCCATGGTAACGTGGGTGATCCCTTATTACATGGGTTGATCGCAGCATTGCGGATGATCGGATACATAATTCATTGTTAACAACAGTTTTTCGTATGCACGCAGATACATATCTTCGTGCATACGGGTGCATTACAAACTGTACAAAAGTTCAGGAAAAGAGGTCAAAATGAAAAAAATAGTTATCGTAACAGGAAGTCCGCGACCAGGAAGCAACAGCACGATCCTTGCGAAGGCTTTCGCAGAAGGTGCAGAAATGAGCGGAAACCATGTGGATTTTTTTGACGCAGTGAATAGCAGGATAGAGGGATGTAGGGCTTGTAAAAAGTGCTGGACAGATGACAAACCTTGTGTTGCTGATGATGATTTCAATAAGTTTGCTGAACTGATGGAACCTGCAGATGTAGTGGTTTTTGCAACGCCTGTATACTGGGGGACATATCCGTCACAGCTCAAAGCTCTGGTAGATAAATTCTTTGCATATGGTATAAAAAGGACAAAAGTAGACATCAGAGGAAATAAAAAATTCATATTGCTTGCCTGCGGTGACGGAAAAAAAGAAACTGCATTCACAAAAATGATAGAACTCTGCAACAGCTTTGTTGAATTTCATAAGTGGGAATTTATCAATGCTGTAACTGTACCGGAACTTGTCGATGAATATGAGATCATAGGGTCACCATCGCTTGATGAAGCACGGGAACTGGGAAGAAGTTTATGATATCTTCGAAAGGACAGAGTGACATGGGTGGTATGAAAAAAAACAGACAACTGTTTGAAAAAGCTGAAAAGCTGCTGGTAGGAGGAGGATGCGCCGGCGGACGTATACATAAAGCGCTGGGCATGCCGTTTTATATCGATCATGCTGATGGAAGCCATATATTCAATGTGGATGGCGAAGACTTTATCGATTATCACTGCGGAGCAGGAGCGCTGCTGTTCGGGTGGAATCACCCAGGAATAAAAGCAGCGGTAGAATCGTGCATAAGCAAGGGCTTTTATATGAATTTCGACTCTGAATATACCTTGCAGTTTGCTGAGCTTTTTACAAAGCTTGTGCCCACTGTGGAAAAAATAAGGCTGACGAACTCCGGTACTGAAGCAACACTTGCAGCTATACGTGTTGCAAGAGCCTACACAGGCAGGAACCTGATAATAAAAATGGACGGGCATTTCCATGGCATGCATGAGATGATATGGTTCAATGGCGGATGCGGTACGGATATCGATCAATATGGTGAAGCAGGACATGTTGATCCGGCTGTTCCGGGGTTTCCGAGGGACGCTGAAAAGAATGTAAAGGTCATTGAGTTCAATAATACAGATGCATTGAAGCATGTTCTCAAAAAATACAGAGGTGATGTAGCCGCTGTAATAATGGAGCCTGTAAATTATGACTGCGGATGCGTACCATCGACTGGAGAGTATATGAGACAGGTGCGTGAATTATGTACTTCTGAAAATGTACTTCTGATATATGATGAAGTCATATCGGGATTGAGGTTCAGGCCCGGAAGTGCACAGGGGTATTACGAGATCAAACCTGACCTGTCAACTTTCGCTAAAGCAATAGCGAATGGATTCTCTATTGCTCTTGTAGGTGGAAAAGCTGAAATCATGGATATGTTCAACCCTGTCGGTCCTGTTGTATGCAGCGGAACAAGTTCAGGAAACATGATTTCAGTAATGGCAGCAATAGAATGTATAAAAATGGTTTTGGAACCGGGATTTTACGACAGGATAGAAAAAATAGAACGTAATCTGTGTGGAGGGCTGGATGAGTTGTTCAGGAAGCATGACATAGAAGGTCATGTGCGCAGTCAGGGCGCCCAGTTTGCGTTTTATTTCGGATATGATGATCCGGAGCTGGATTACAGACTCTCTGAAACAGTAAGCGCATACAGACCTGATATGTACAGGAGGTTTACCGAAGCATGTCTTGCTGAAAATATCTATATGTTTGATGGCGGTGGAAAGACTTTCCCGCAGCATAACGGATTTACGATAGCACATTCGGATGAAGATATAGAAATAACGATCGATAAAATAGATAAGATCTTCAAGAGATTGAAGGCTTAGTGTTTCATAATAATTCCTTATAACGGACATGTATTTTTATGGGTACATGTCCGTTATTCATTATATCAGATCAGCAGGTTTACCGGGAATCGATGAGTCTGCGGCCGGCGTCGGTGAGCGTGGCACCTTGTTTGGTTTTTCCTACAGTTATATAACCCATAAGTTCCAGTTTTTTTAGTCTGCTTTTTATCTTTGATTCTGTGAGACAAAGCTCTTTTGCTGCTTCGGTTCTGCATATCGAATTTCTTCCTGCTGATACTCCATGGCTCTGCAGCTGGTGGATCGCCCTAAGTATAGCGATCAGATCGGGACTTACATATTCAGTTGGATCAGTAAGCAGAGCTGACGTGTCAGGCTCATCGGAAGAAACGTTGTCGTAAACTGTTGTGTTATGGGATACCGGCTCTGTTTCAGGCTGCAGGTTGTTTTCGATATATACATTTAACATGTCCAGAGCTTCATCCTTGTCGGAAAGTGAGGAAAGCATATTTATGTATTCGGCTACGGTCCTGAGTTCGCGCGCATTTCCGGGCCAGCTGTAACTGATCAGAGTCTTTTTTATGTCCGGAAGGTTGGCCAGCATGCGTGCCTGGTCACCGACCAGCAGTGATGAGATCGTCTCCATGATATCTTCCGGTCTGTCACGCAATGGAGAAAGCTTCAGATTCAGGACTTTGATCCTGTAATAAAGGTCTTCCCTGAATGTGCCTTCTTTTATGGCAGCTTTGAGATCTTTATTTGTAGCGCAGATTATACGGACATCTACAGGGATGACACTTGTCCCACCTACCCTGATAACTTCCTTTTCCTCCAGGACACGAAGCAGTTTTGCCTGTACGGGCATGGAAGCGTCACCTATTTCGTCAAGAAAAATCGTCCCCTGGTGAGCAAGTTCGAACATTCCGGCTTTTCCGCTTTTGGACGCTCCGGTAAATGCACCTTCTACATAGCCGAAGAGCTCGCTTTCTGCAAGTGTTTCGGGAAGTGCGGCGAAGTTTATTGCAACGAAGTTCGACTCTTTCCTCGATGACATATTATGTATCGCCTGGGCAAAGAGCTCTTTGCCGGTTCCGGATTCGCCTGTAATGAGGACTGGAAAGTCAGTTTTTGAATAAACATCAGACAGTTTCTTATTGCGCTTGATCTTGTGGCTGGATCCGTGAATATCATCCAGAGTATATTTTGCAGTAAACCCGGTAGCTTTAAGTTTTTTTCGTATTATTCCTTCTCTTTTTTTCAGTATAGAGAGCGGCAGCAGTGTAAAGGCTTTGTTATGCGAACGATCTATGTCCATTTCGAATGACGATATCAGAAGCTGCTGGTTTTCGATGGTTATCAATGTATCTGTCAGATCTGCATCAGTTGAAATGTAGGAAAGCAGTTCAGGAAAATTACGAAACACTTTCCTGAAATTATTACCAATGATCCGGCTTTCGTCATTTATATCAAAAAATTTTTTGGCAGCTTCATTGAACAGGACCAAATCGTCATGGCAGTTTATGACAAAGGTTATATTGTTGTTTATATCGCAAACCTTTTCGAAGTTTTTTTTCAATGCATTAACCTGTTCGAGCGTAGTATGTATCTGGTAGCATGACGCCGTAAACAGCTGGATACTGCGGGTGTAATATGCTTTCGTATAGTCTGATGGCAGGCCAAAAGCACGTATTATATCTATGATAGTATACAGCGAGATCTTCCTGAATCCTATATCTATATAGGTACAGTTGAGTTTGGGACAATCATCAAGTATTCCTGTATATATGACAGCATCTATTCCGGTGGTATCACAGGTACTGCCGGGAGCATAAGGCGTCATGTTTATGTGGTTTATGCCGAGTTCAATAAATGACGTTATGGTTTCTTTTGAAGCAGCTAAATGCTGATTCACTACAATGACGTTGGAGTTGGCCGGAAGAGACACGACTTTTTCCAGAGCCTGTCCTGACAGGTCGCGTTTCTGAAGTATGAGTATCGTGTCAGGAAAATGTTCACGTACTATTTCTATCGTACGGTGTGAAACTACGGCGGCAGTCGGGATGAAATCTATATCTGCAAGTTTTGATGATCTTATCGATACGATATTAAGAATATCTTCGAAATATGTTTTCACTGTATCTGATAGAAAACTCAGTATAGCGTGATCATCGATGCATATAAGAAGGTCACCTTTTTTATTTAATGATGTTTCCATGATAAGACTCCTTTATCTATATAATTCTGAATATTATTATACACTTGCTGAAACATTATATCAATGGATTTGGCAAAAACGGACTATAAGTTCCTAAAAACGACTATATATAAAAACGACATCGAATAATAACAATGCAAAACAAACCAAGTGCTGAAGAAACAGTTCTACAAAGCAGGTGATTTCAATGTATGACGGGCTATTGCAATTTTCAGAATAATTTTTTTAAAAGATCGGAAAAATGGTATAGTAATTGCTTTTATATATTGTTGAAAATGTAACACAGCATTATGTTAGGAGGATGTACATGGCAGGAGCAAGCAAAGAATATATAAAAAGTCTGATACCGAAAGATCTGCCTGATGGCCGGGAAATACTTGAACAGGGCAGAAAAATAGGCCCGTCGATAACTGCAGGAAGGAGTCGTCTTGTAAGAGACAGCAAATTTGACAATTATCTGGAATATTTCAAGGATCATAAGGAACGCAGGGAGATATCCTGGTTTTCAAATGTAGGACTTGCAACCATTGAAGAAGAAGTAGAAGGAATAAAAGAACTCCAGCAGTGGTGCAAGAAACTTAATATAAAATACCATTCGACCCTTGCTATACCAAGTACGTTAAGTGCTATACCGAAGGAGCTCAGGCAGTACGATTCCAAAAACACGAGCTATGTGCTGGAAAAACCGGAGGACTTCATGGCTCTGGGCGATATCGAGGGGATGGAGGTCATACAGTCGGATCAGGTGCTGGCTGTACCGAACGCATGGTACAACGGGATCAATGCGCTCATGGCAGGCTCATATCAGGTAGGATGTTTTTCACAGCTGCTGTGGAACTATCCTGGATGCGATGACCATGTGAAATATGTTTCGGATATGCTTAAGGTCATGGGTGTACTGTCTTCAAAAAGAAATGAAGGTTTCGGAGTGAGCGGATACCTGGATGATACATATCCAAGTTATTGCAAAGATGCCATCGCATGGGTAGGTTACGGACTTTTCGAACAGTATATATCCAATGATCTCTGTGGTGTCATATATCAGGTGAATTACGGAGGACTTATAAGCGATATCCGCATAAGAGCTGCTTTGCTCAAAGCGCTTTATGATTCACTGTGGCGTGAGGATCAGCCTTTGCCGGTTGCCAAGATACAGGCAAATACTACGAGATTCTGGGATCATGATATAGAGGCTAATTACGGGATGCTTTCTCAGGAGATGCTTATGGCTGTTCTCGCAGAACGAAGATACAACACCGGTGCAGTGATACTTCCGGTTCCTATAACAGAGAAGGTCCATGTCCCGACTATTGATGCAATAAAGGGTATGCTGGGTGTTTGTTCGAGACTTGAGGAAAATATAGAGCAGTGGGAAGATGTGATAGATTTTTCATATATAGATGAAATGGCAGAAGTCCTGAAGACCGAGGGAAGAAAATTTTTCGATAATATGCTGGAAATACTTGATGCATCAGGTCTCGATATCAAAGATCCGATGCAGATGCTGATGTTCATAAAGAACTTCAATGCAGGTCTGTTTGAGGAAACGTTCCATCCAAGTGTAAAGGAAACAGGAAAAGTAAATGTTAATTATTACACAGATATGGGAAAACTGACTCAGGACATGATAGACGATGGCAACAAAGATATAGGTAATTCAAATCTTGAAGGAAAACTGAAGGGAAAGACGATACTTATAGCTTCAACAGACGCACATGTTTACGGCCTTCAGTATGTCAGGAATATGCTGGAAACAGCGGGCGCAAAGGTTGTAGATGCAGGCGTTGATGCTTCGATCCCGTATATTTTCGATACGGCAGATGAAGAGGGCATAGAGTATATAGGCGTGAGCACGCATAACGGACAGGCACTGGGAATCGCAGAACAGCTTCTCGCTGAAATGAAAAACAGAGACAGTGATAAAAAATATATGCTGTTTATGGGGGGCAGATTGAATACCATACTGCCGGGACACTCGGAGCCGTCAGATGTGACTGAGATGATAAACCATAAGGGTATCCTGGCTGAGAATAATCTTTTGAAAACAATACAGACGATAAGTGAATGCTAAACGTTTTCGGAAGGAGCTTGTATGAAACTGAAATTAGGTATCGACACCGGGGGATCGTATACGGATGCGGTCCTGGTCGAGTGTGATACAGGCGAAGTGATAAGCAAGGCAAAAGCGCGTACAACTAAAGAGGATCTGACAAAGGGAATAGCGGAAGCAATAAGCAGGCTGGGGATAGAACATACAGAACATGTAACTCTTGTATGTCTGTCAACGACACTGGCAACAAATGCGGTAGTGGAGGGCAAAGGTGCTGCTGTAGGGCTGATAACTATAGATGAACCCAAGGAATGCGAATATCCTGCTGCATTCAAAATAAATGTAAAAGGAAAAATAGATGTAAAAGGATGTGAAGTATTCCCACTGGATACAG
>CAJJPZ010000053.1 GCA_905193765.1 uncultured Eubacterium sp. | reverse complement strand
AAAAGCACAGTGAGAAGAAGAAGCACTGGACGCCCGTCTTCATATGAAGTCCTCCTGAAAATATCCTGTTCGGTATCAGGAAGGCAAAAGAGAAAAGATACGTTCCGAGATGTCCTGCAAAATAAAAAAGTATGCCCAGTATGATAAATTTTACCGATTCATTCCGCAGGACTTCAAGCGCATATCTGACCTTTACCAGTATCAGTTCATCACTGTAATTTTCTTCGACAGATCTGAAATACTGCTGCTTATATTTTTCTAACAAATGATTTACCTCATTTCTAAAAAAAAATCAACATCAACAGTATAGCTTTTTGTCATGATTCTTTATATACTAAATACATCAAATGACTGTATACGACACGAATTGCCGACAACTCATGTGTCATGACGGAGGTTAGCATGATAAATATCCTGGTTATCGAAGATGATCCTAAAGAAATGGAATACTGCTGTGCAGCGATAGACTCCATGAACATCGACTGCACTGTTTTTCGTGCCGGAGATCATGATGCTGCCGCTGAGATCATGGATAACGAACATATAGATATCTTTTTCATAGATGTGAGACTGCCCGGCGCAAGCGGCTTCGACATTGCTGAAAGGATACGTTCTGTTTCCTCGTACAGGCTCACGACCATCGTCTTCATAACAGGCGAGAAGACCAACCAGCTTGAAGTCCACCGCCGCTACCATCATTATGAATATATCGAAAAGCCATATTCGTTCAACATGTTCCGGACACTTATGGAACCTGTAATGGATGCTCTGGCGCAGAAAAACGCAGAGTCGGATAAGCACTCAAGATCGGAAAAGCTGGTGCTGATCCCCGATGAGAAGAATGAATTCCTGATCCCGTTCTCAGATATATGCTTTGCAGAGTCCAGCGGAAGGAAACTGATACTCCACACATACAGCGGTACATACGAGAATATCCCGATGAAACTGACTGACTTCGTCGGATATGTCAACAGCGATTCTTTCCTGAGATGTCACCGTTCCTATGCTGTCAACGCAGACAAGATCAGCAGCCTGATACAGGTATCACGTCGCTCCTGGGACATCCGCTTCAGAGACAGTTCTGATCTGAAATGCCAGCTCAGTCTCACATACCATGATATCATCGAAGCATATCTCAGGAAAAAGACATCCACGGATGAAAAGGAGTAAAAAATGAATTCACTGACTGTATTTTCTGCAAGTGCTCTTGAAATAACGATCATATACATGATAACCATCATACTGGATCCTGATACGAACAGGCTGAAACCTCTGTATGCAGCCGTGTTCGTTGCTGCCTGCGCGTCACTTACCACAGTTCTGGACTATTTTGACGTACCTGTACAGTTCATCCTCCACGTATGTTTCTACATAGTTGCTTTCTGGGTTATAAAACGCAGAGTGGTGATAAGCTATATAACTGATATACTCATGGCGAATCTTGTGCTGTTCGCATCCCAGTATCTGATCATGATGCTGTTCCAGCTTTCGGGGTCGAAAATGATAAACAACTATCTTTCCATATTCATCTGTCTTGCTGGTCTGCTTATAATAAGCATACTGGTATATCGTTTCAGAATCCTGGACTCGTTCCTTTCGAGATTTTACAGGAAATACAGAAGGATGGTTCTTGTGATCGCGGCAGGGGCAGTCGGCGGTCTGGCGGTCATCACCATCCTGTGGAACAGCTACCAGTCACTTTTCTGGGAAAATGTCACCAGTATAACGATAATTGTTCTTGTAATCTTCATATTCAATGCTGTGATTTTCATAATACTTCTAAGCAAACAGAAACAGCAGCAGAAACTAGAAGCGTATAAAGAATACGGCATGTATCTCAGCGATCTGACACAGGAACTGGAACGCAGACAGCATGAGTACAAGAATGAACTCAATACGATAATCGGCCTTGCCGAGGTGGATCGCGACGGCAACGGGCTGCAGGATATCATCAGTTATGCCAACACACTGCTTCAGAAGGAATCCACCGACAGCCGCGATCGCTATATATGCGAGGACGCCCTGCTGTCCGCCATACTGAGTCGTATGCGCAGCAAGGCTGAGTACAGCGGCATTTCCTTTGATTTCTTCATACCGGATACTATGCCGGAATACCATATCCCTGTAAACGAGCTTGCTGAGCTGGTGACCAACCTTCTCAACAATGCATTCGAATATGCGGCAACTCTTGATACTGGCAGTGAGGTATGCCTTGAACTGCTGAAAGACAGTATCAGGGTCTACAATACTGTCAGCGCTGACTTTGACGTCCGTTCCCTGAGTGGCTTCGGCAAAGACCGCAGCAGTACCAAAGGCAGCAACCGCGGTTACGGTTCGATAAATATAACCGATATAATAAAGCGCAATAACGGTAAACTGGACATCAGTATGGAAGACGACATGCTGATATTCACAGTGACCTTCGACTGATACTATGCAGTGATACGGAACATGATAGTTCGGACAAAAGTCATATTTCCTTTTTAAGATTTTCTATCAGCCCTCTGTCCGCCGGCAGCCAGTCCACCGATTCGAGCTGCTGCCGATCCAACCATCTGGCATCCTCATGCTCCTTCAGCACCATATCCTCTGAAACAAGCTCACAGATAAAACAGTGCATGGTGAGATGAAACTTAGGATAATCATATTCCACAGTCTCGAAGAGCTGGCAGACCTTTATATCAGCATCCAGCTCTTCTTTTATTTCCCGCAGGATAGCAGTCTCCGCAGTCTCACCGGGTTCAAGTTTTCCTCCCGGGAATTCCCATCCGTCCTTGAATTCACCGTAGCCTCGCTGGGTAGCGAATATCATGTCTCCTTTTTTTATTATAGCTGCTGCAACTTCTATATTCTTCATTTGCTATCTCCTGATCTGACCTGTTATATATTCGTAGATATCACTTCTGACGCTGTGTTCCATCTGCATCATGAAATTCATTATCGGAAGACTTTGTCCCTTGTCATTCATGATGACAGTCTCTTTCCAGCTTACCGGATGGACCCTGCCCATGTAATAAAAATCTGAACCCTCTCCATCGCTTTTCTTTATGAAAAGGTATATACGCAGCCCATTGTCACTGCTATTTATTATATGCTGTGCTTCTGTGCTGTCCTCAGATACACGGCTCCTTGTCATCCAGCTGAATACCTGCTCATTTATGAATTCGTCCTCGTATTTCGTACTTTCGGCGATGTCTTCTTTTTTCCTGTATGTCACGAATATCGGACACGTACCGTATTTGATCCTGTACCCGTATACCGTAGCACTGTCGTCCCGCTCCCAGTTGAGCAGCCTGCATACATCCTTCCTGGAATACTTTTCATAAAGTACGAGATTGTCTTCATCATGGTCGCTGTACTTGTCTACGTATTTTTTAAGGCCATATGAAACAAGGGCCTGCAGTTCCTCGATGAATTCTTTTCTCTGCAGCCTGCGGTAAAATGCAGCTGCTCTTGAAAAGCTCTGCATGTCTATACTGCTGCAGTCCACAAACTCTATATGTGAATATTTCTTCTGCTCCGACTGAGTATTTATGAAATCCTTCCTCAGCACTGACATTGCCGATATGTAGTCGCTGTGCCTGCTTTGCATTCTAAATTTTTCCAGCCTCTCGCAAAATGTCTCCTCGGATATCGCATCATCTTCAAGAAGCATCTGAAGCATAAGCAGCTCATGAGGACGTTTGCCATTCACAAGCAAAGATGAAACGAACTCCAGCGTCGCTGCTTCCTCCTGAGAAAAATCCACGTTGTAGTCTTTGTCATATTTCCTTACGAAGCTATCGTATGTCCCTGAATAAGCTATGAACAGCATCGGATCTATCTCGCCGTGGTCGTAAAAGTCCAGTACCGTTGGTATCCTGCCCAGCCTGTCTTTCAGCTGGAAATACTTTTCTTTGAGCATGGTGCTTTTGGGCGACATCCTGTCTATGGATTCGAAAATGCGTTGTTTGCTGACTTCATCGAAATGTATCGTCGAACAGCCCGGTATCACCCGGCCGCCTTCCATAACGTACCTGCGGATCGTATCCTTGTTGTATGTCCTGTCTCCGGATAATGCAATGGGGATCATGAAATTGTTGCTGTAATTGCCGATGAAATCCAATACAACTACATACTCCTTGCCTTTAGCCTTACGGAGACCTCTCCCCAGCTGCTGTATGAAAACAACTGGCGACTGCGTAGGTCTGAGCATTATCACCTGGTTGATCTCCGGCACATCAACGCCCTCTGAAAAGATATCCACTGACAGGATGTAGTCGAGGGCATCTTCGCATTCTTCGCCTGCAAGGCGTTCGATGGTCTCTGCTCTTTCTTCTTCTGTGTTTTCTCCTGTAAGTGCCATGGTCCTGAGACCTCTTTCGTTGAACTTTACGGAAAGTTCATGGGCTTCCTTGTTCCTGCTGCAGAATATAAGACCCTTGACACGATCTCCGCTATGTCCGAAGTAATCTGCCTGTTTTATGACATTGTCCACACGTTCATCGGAAGTCAGATACCTGAAATTCTCAAGTTTCTCCTCAGCTGACTGTCCTTCATCGGCTATGACCTCAAGATCCGTTATCCCGAAATAATGGAAAGGACACAGCAAGTCTTCCTCCATGGCGTGCTGGAGGCGTATCTCATACGCGATCTGATGATCGAAAATATCATATATACTTTCACTGCCACTACCCGCATCTCTTCTGTCAGGCGTTGCTGTCATGCCGAGCCACAGCTGTGGCTCGAAGTGATCCATGACCTTTCTGTAGCTCCCTGCTGAACTGTGATGGGCCTCGTCTATGATTATGGCGTCGAAGGATGAAGGGTCATAGCTTTCAAGTATCTCATCCCTGCTCATGGTCTGGACTGTTGCGAATATGTAGTCGGCATCATATTCCTGATATTTTCCTGTCACCATGCCTGTGGAAACTGAACCGCTGAACACTCTTTCAAACGATCTTCTCGCCTGGTCTGCTATCTGATTGCGGTGTACCAGGAACAGCACTCGTCTGAAGCCCAGCTCCCTCATTGCAAATGCAGAAGCGTATGTCTTGCCTGTGCCAGTGGCCGATATCAGCAGCGCTTTGTTTTCCCCTGCGTCGAATATCTTTCTCAGACTTGTGATGAACTTCACCTGCATCGAATTAGGCTCCAGCTTGTAGGATTCCATCGACGGTATCTCCGCAGCCTTTGCCATCGCTTTCTGTTTATTGATTATGCGGTTCTTTGTGTAACGGTCGTCGTACCTGTCAATGAACTGTTCAAAGACCAGTGCTTTATGTGAATCCCACAGTTCATTGAATTCGTCAAGGATATCCTTCGTGTATTCTCCCCGGTCTGTCGAAACTATTTTTGTATTCCACTCCCGGTTCACTGTCAGTGCACTCTGAGTCATATTGGAACTTCCAACAATGATACGGTACATCTCGTCCTTGCGGAAAACATAACCCTTGGTGTGGAAACCTTCCCTGCCGTCTTCAGTTATATACATTTTCAATTCTATATTCCTGAGTCCGGCCAGGCGTTTCAGCGCCTCCGGTTCACTGAAAGTCAGATAATCCGTAGTCAGTATCTTTCCCGGCACATTCCTTTTCTCAAGTTCCTTCAACGTCTGCAAAAGAGGCGTTATGCCGCTCATGGTTATAAAAGCAACGCTTATACAGAATTCATCACACGATAAAAGCTCATCTTCGACAGATGAGAGCACCTTGCGACCTTCTTTATAGCTGTTCGATATGAACTGCGGCTTGTATGCCAGATTCGACGATATCGTATGATCTATGAAAGCAGTCCCCAGACCGTTTTCCAGACATCTTATGTTATCACTTCTCATGTTTCGCACCAGTTTCTTTGAATCAGATGTTTATTATGAAAAGTATACCACATACAATGAGCCTACTTCAATTATCACAGCAGTATAATAGTTCCTGTTATCAGTAGAAATATACATGATATATTATATGATAAATTATTTGAGTATGACCTGAGTTCAGGAGATTCAACGAAACACACTGTTCCTGCGTACAGGCCTTACGTACTTGAAAAAGCGTTCACAGTCATGATAAAAATAGAATACCCGCTCCGGCGTCATATCCAGCTCATACTCACTTTTGTCATAATCGAAGTCTTTCATCGCTGCTTCGATCCTGGCTTCCACGATCTGGTTCTCCGTTTCGAAATCAAACGGACCGTGTTCGAAAACTATATATTCTCCTTCAGGCACGTCCATGATCTGCATCTGTTCCGGTATCTTGCCGCTATAGTCTGCAGGCAGCCTGACGCCATATGCTTCCGCCAGCGGTATGCCCCAGCTGCATATACGTCCATCAGGCTCATTGATCCACGCCATTAACTGCCCGTTACCATCATCCAGTTTACCACCTATACTTTCCAGCAGCCCGCATACAGTCTCGCAGTCCTGTCCTGGGATCAGACTTTGCTTCTGCCAGAAATCCCAGTATCCTATGCTTTCATAGTTTCTTATGTGCAGAAATTTATGTGCAGGTATCTGCACGAAATATACTTTCACATCGCCATCATTCTGTTTGATATCCATATTTTTCATCGCTTCTTCCATCAGATAACAGTCAAAAGGTCTGATGACCGTACGGAGCACGACGGGCACAGGGTTTGTGCGATAATCGCTTGGCGTTATGCCGTAAGCATCCCTGAACGCCCTTGAAAAGGCTTCACTCGAAGAAAATCCGTATTTTACTGCAGCATCCATTACACTGCAGTCAGTATCCCTCAGGTCTTTCAGCGTGAATGCCAGTTTCCGGAAACGTATATAATCTTTAAGCGTCATCCCGGAAATTTCACTGAATTTCCGGGATGTATAATACTCCGAATAGCCAAGCTGCTGTGACAAAGCTGACAGCGTCAGTGATTCATCCTCTTCAGCCCTGATGCATCTGTCTATCCTTTCCACCATAGACTGTACATATCTCTTCCATTCCGACATACGCTTTTCTCCTTTCCGGTCATCTGATATCATCATATCAGCCCCCGACTGTAATTTCATGATTTCAGTTGCGGTATAAATTTATATATGTACCGGGAATATCAACTGCACTACTTGAAATAACATTATTTGCGACTATAATATATACAGGATATATTATCCTGCTGATAAAATCAATGAAACGAGGTAGCTATAATGAGAACAGAACTTGATATCACTTCCGGCATTTTTCCTATGCCCGTACTGATGATCGCAACTTACAACGAAGACGGCAGTGTCAATGTCATGAATGCAGCCTGGGGTACCATGCAGTCTATGGGGAATGTTGTCCTGAGACTGACTGAAACCCATAAAACCGTGAAAAACATCAAAGCAAAAGGAGCTTTCACAGTAAGCATTGCCGACGCTGCTCATATAAAAGAAGCTGACTACTTCGGCCTGGCATCCGGAAACGATGTTTCCGATAAATTCCAGCGCAGCGGACTCACCGCATCAAAAGCAGAAACGGTAGATGCACCCGTGATCAACGAATTCCCTCTGTGCCTTGAATGTGAATTCATCGAATATCAGGACGGCGAATACGGTTGCGGCGTTATCGGCAAGGTCGTTAATGTGACTGCCGACAACAGCGTCATGGTAAATGGAAAAGTCGATATGTCTCTTGTGAACGCCATCGCTTATGACCCTTACACCCACGGATACTACAAAGTGACCGACCGTGTAGGCGAAGCGTTCAAGGACGGACTTGTGCTTAAATAACATACTGCATCTTATAACAGAGCCCTCATTCAAAATCGTGAGGGCTCTTGCTTTTATTTGATCTTAGCCTGAAAATCCTGTAACACTTTACATATCAGTAATGTATTTTGATATCACTTTGTCCACGGACTCCGAATCATCATATGCTTTTACGAAAGATACGAAATCAGACGTCTTCACTTCGCTGAACCTGTAAGCATCGTAATAGCCTTGAAGCATCGAGAAAAATTCTGCGTCTCCCATGGTCTTTTCCAGTTCATAAAGGAAAAAAGCTCCGGAATCATAGACATATTGTGAGTACTCATCGTTACTTTTATCGTATCTGTCATATGACAGATCGATCTTCTTTTTATTATCACGCTGATCCAGAATCTGATCCTTTTCATCAAAGAAATCACTGACCGTCTGGAGCCCCGGCTCATAATATTCTCCCTGTTCCCCGCTGAGTTCATCTTCGATATCTGTCAGAACATCAGCTCCCGACACAGGGAAAACAAAACATTCGAGAAACTCTGCGAAAGACTCATCGAGCCATGGCTCATTATACGGATCGTTGCCGACAACTCCGTAAAACCACTGGTGCCCTGTTTCATGGGATACATGTGCCTCGATATGCTCATACCGTGTACTTTCATCTATGTATCTGATATCCTCCACATCAGGAAATCCCAGCATGATCATCCCTGAATACTCCATGGCACTGTCGATAAAGACATTGGTCAGATCCAGCTGTTCAAAGGAATATTCGCCTATCAGTTCAGAATAGAGTTCCACAGATGCTTTCATTACCTGCAGCGAATAGTCTACATACTTCTGCGAACCGCTGTCGTCGTAATAATAGTTGTTCAGCTCTATCCCGCAGGCTTCCGTTTTACATCCACTTTCTCCATCTCTTTGCTTTCATTTATCAGCGAATCCATGTACTGTTTGTTTTCCGAGCTGATCTTCTCATTTGTTTTATGTATCTGATCATTCCCGCATCCTGTCAGTGCCAGCAGTATGCATAGTATCAGTACCGTTGCGATCCCTTTCATGCCCGGAACAGTCGCTGTACCTGACCTGCCCTTTTTTATATGATTTTCTCTGTATTTCCTGATCTTCATTTCTTTTTTCCTTGCACCTGTTCAGTCATATAGATCTGCTATCGCTTTGATATGCTCCCGGAAACCGTCCACTACACTCTGCGGATGCACTATCCTGACGTCTGTTCCCAGTCCGGCGATCCAGCCGTAAAACTGTCCGCTGACTGTTACATCGTGCTTTATCCTGAAATGATTATCACTTACTTTCTGGACCATCACATCCGTGCCAAAGCGATCCATGGCTACGCCGATCAGTTTATTATCAAATTCTATCGTAACAGACTCTACCTGGCCCCCGAACATCCTGAATGTATTTTTAAGATATAATGCGATGTCAAAATCCCTGAACGCATCTTCGCCGGCACGATGATCTTCAAGGATATTGATATCACGCATCTTGTCCACTCTGTAATGCTTTATCCTGTCTGAATCCTCATCGAATCCTATCATATAGTAATTGCCGTTTTCCCATGTCATGATCCACGGACTGATGATGTACGCCCTGCCATCATGTTTGGGGATCAGCTCTTTGTCAGTATTCCATTTGTAATATATGAAGCTTATCTTTCTGTTATCCAGGACAGCATCGTTTATTTTATCTACATTGTAGTAGATGCTTTCATTCACAGCCTTAGTCCTGTTGGCAATGACTACCTGCCTTTGAAGCTGCTTTGCCTCGCCGGTGCTGGCCAGGCTCTCGAGTTTTTTGATAAGCTCCCGTGATTTCCTGACTGTTATGAAACGTGACGCCTGTACAGCATCCACAAGCAGTTTCAGTTCCGGCAGCTGGAATCTCCGGCTCCCAACATAGTATCCGGATGGTTTTTCTCTGGAATACAGGATGTCCATCCCCCATAATTTGAGCGTTTCTATATCATCGTACAGAGTCTTTCTGTCTGCGCCGATACCGTTCTTCTCCAGCATTTCGGTCATTTCTCTGACAGGGATATGATGTTCCTCATCACTCTTTTCAAGCAGCAGATCCATTATGTACAGCATCCTTAGCTTGCTGCCTGCACGCTTAGCCATGTATACTTCCTCCGTTCGGTTTCTTCATTCATGATACCATTGTACAATAAACCGGCTAATGAAGCTATAAATCTCTTCGGGTTTATTATTTCACATATCCGGGCCAGCAGCTTCTGATTCCTCCGGAGCACTGCCTTTCATAGCTTCGATGTGCTTCTGCAACAGACCCGAGATGCATCACCTCAGTCCTGCAATCTGCCATTGCCTGTATCTGCTTCTTTATCACTGTGAAATGACGGTCTGCACTGAGCAGATATATATGACACCCCGGCGCAGTCATACATCTGTGATATGCATCCATCGCTATTGCAAAATCCACAGCATTGGAACCCGGTTCAACTGAAATGAAGCTGATACTGCATTCGCATCTTTCGATAAGCTCTTCCTGTCTTGTAACATCATCATAACAGCTGCTGCCTTCTGCATAGAAGATCTTTACGATATCCCTGCTCGTCAGATTTTCGATACCATTGATACGCTTCTTCGGCGTATTATCACCATCCACATAATATAGTGCACCACCGCATGAAAGATCCATCCGCTCTCTGAGCATGTACAGTCTTTTTCCGAATTTGTTCCTGAGAATATCAAATTTACCGGAAACTGCGTTGAAATATTTTTTAACAGCATCACGTATGCGGTATTTTTTCCAGTCGTATCTTTCCATGAATCTGAAAGCTTCTTCAGCACTCATAGCGGTTCCGACACTGTGGAATCCATCGGAAAAAATCCTTTTGCCATTCTTTATCTCAAACTCATTGTGCAAAAGCTCAACACTGCGGTTCCTGTCGTCCAGAGCCTTGAGTTTCCATGTATCTTCATTCATGATCACAGTAAGCACATTACTCGAAATCTGCGTCTTTGCATTGTCGTTTATGAACAGTCGTCTCATAAGAGCTCCGTCTATATCTGTCCTCTCGAAGAATTTCATGTATATGCTCTTTTCAGAAACATTCCCGCCTGCCCTCAGATATGCCTTTGCCATACAATGAGGACACTGCTTCATAGAACTGTCATATGTACCACTGGTCTGAATCTTATATATGTTTGCCTTGTTTATCAGATCACATGTCTTGTCGTGTATTATACTGCTTCCTTTGCACCACGCAAAACTGATGCTTTCATCACTGCGCATCCTCTGTCTTGCGGCTTCGGTATCGATCTTGTTTTTATGGCATCCGGCTGCACCTGTAATCACGGAAAACGCAGGTGGCTTAGCCGTCAGCAGCTTTTCGATATCCTGCACCGCAGTATATGTTCTTTTAGTTTTTTTCTTTGATTTTTTCTTTGACATAATGCCCCCATGTCCTGATCTGTTTCTTCGAAATATCATGTATCTTTGTTGATAACACAAGTATACAAAAACTACAGTCCAATATACCGGACTGTAGCCATTGATTCATATAAAAATTCACAGCATGATTCAATTGTCTGCAAGAACTTTTTCACCCATACTCATTATTTTATCATCCAGGACAGCAAAAGTAATATTCAGATCATATTCCGGATGCTCAGCTATGAAATCCCTGCATGCACTTATTGCCTGCTTCCAGGCGTCTTTTAACGGATAGCCGTATATTCCCGCTGATATAAGCGGGAATCCAACAGAATGACATCCATTATCCATCAGTACATCAAGTGAACTTTTATATGCACTATATAATAATTCCGGCTCGCCATTTTCTCCGCCATTCCATATAGGACCAACTGCATGGATTATATACTTTGCAGGCAAATCGAATCCTTCAGTGATTTCCGCATGCCCGGTTTTGCATCCGCCTATGGCATTGCAAGCTTCTGTCAGCTTCCGGACCCCCGCTTCACGGAATATGGCACCACAAACGCCTCCTCCCGCTCTAAGACCTTCATTGGCCGCGTTGACTATGGCATCAGTTTTTAATTTCGTAATACTTATCTTTTTTATTTCGATTTTACTCATGCTAACTCCTTGATCTGTTTGATGTTTTCTTTTACATAAAGAGCAGACTGCCACCCAGCCTGTAGGCTCTACCCCTGCCGAGCGAGCAGAACTACGTATTTACAATGGTTCTACTGCTTTCTAAATACTTCAGATACCTCCGACCGCACAAGAGAACATATCCACGGACCCTTTAACGATAGAGCGGAGTTATCTTTAAAAAGTATACTGCCTTATAAACAGGACTTTCTACTGCCATTTATTTCCTATCAATCTCAAATACACAAACCCATCATCTGCACTACCGCATCACATACCTCATCGAAACTATTATCAGTATCCCTATATTATATTGACTTCACCATCTACACACAGTTATAGCAGCTCATCTATTCCGTAATGGAGTTAAAATACTCATTAAGATTTTGTGTATGTTGATAAATACCTACATATGGTTCTTCAATATAATATTTATCCTTTTTTTCATAATAATATAAAGTTTTTTCATTCTCTTTCGACATAAGGACGATTTTTCCATACTTATCTACGTCTGGTACATCTTGTGTGGATTCTTCTTTCTTTGATGTTGTATCGTTGATCACCTTCACAATATCCTGCATTTTTTCTGATTCTGTCACATTTATACATTTTTTATTGTATAAAGTAATACTTATTTCTTGCAGATCAAAAGATTCCTTCACTATATCTGATTTATCTTTTTTGGCACATCCTGTTAAAATACAAACTATAAGAACCATTGTAATCAGAAAAAACAAACTCATTTTTTTCATAATATCAATCACCATTCTACTACAATATATTTATGGTTAATATCCCTTTTTTTATTTTCCACTTTCTGTACATTCATATAGTAACATTTACAATGTATATCTAACTTTCATTAATATTTCAACACAATATATTGATAAGTACTTGAAGAGTGTTTGATAAGTGTATGATATATGTTTTGATAATTTCACATATCAGAACATGTCAACAACATCCCGCCCTGCAACATGATCACAAGTCACCCCATCATTGTTTTTCTCTGTCCATATATTCCTTACTTCGTCACACGTGATATCAAGACCACGCACTCCAGATGAAAAGACAGCGCTCTATGAATTACCGATTTTTGCCTTAGTATTTAAGGACATACCCACGAACCTTTTAACGATAGGTCTGTGCTATCGTTAAAAAGTGTAATGTCTTGCAACCGGAAGTTACCCATCCGAATCCATCCACATCATCACTTTTTTGCACTGTGGGCAATGCCATGCCTGGTGTTCAGCAGGATATGGAAGAACAGTAACAATATTTCTGGTAAAGTAACCCTTTATGCCCTTTTTCTGTCTCTCCCCATTGGATATAAATTCATACGAACTATCACCGCCTTGTGCATATCCTTCTACTGTTCCTTGTTCCATTTCATTTCCACAATTTAAACATTTCACTATCGTTCAACCTTCTTTCAAATTCTCGATTTCATTCATCTATAACCGATGTCAGAACTCTAAACTATCTGCATTCAAAAGGAAATACTTCATTCCCATGAT
>CAJJPZ010000052.1 GCA_905193765.1 uncultured Eubacterium sp. | reverse complement strand
TAATTCTTTGGCTCTTTCGACATTACCAACAGCACGACAAAGACCTCCCAGCTCGTTACTTACTGCAACGATCCCGGAGGTATCATGCATCTGCTGTGCTTCCTGCAGCCAGCCTTCCAGATAATCCATTGTCCGCCTGCTGTCCTTCTGCTGAAACAACGCATCCAGTCCCTGATAGAACCTGTTCAAATCGATTCCACTCTGCATATCATCACCTACTTTTTACGAATAAAGTTGGTCATGACAGGCCGCTCGTATTCCGGCTGTTTCACATGCTCACGCAGTCCCGCATACTTGTTTCGTATAGAATATGCAATACACTCTCCCAGTGTACGCATAGTCTGCATGCCCTCTTCATCCTGTCTGACTTCCTCTGGTGAATTGCCGTGTACCTGATTCCAGTACTGCGATGTGGCAACGATCATCTTGCTGATCATAAAATATTTATTGATTCTGTCAAAGGCCGTGCTGGCACCACCCCTTCTGCATGAAACAACCGCTGCTGCGATTTTCCCATTCATCCTGCCGCTGCAGTAATTACTGTAGAACAGTCTGTCCAGGAAGCAGCAAAGCTGTCCGGATGCACTGGCATAATACACCGGTGATCCCACGACGATCCCGTCAAATTCCACAAGACGATCTGAGATCTCATTGACACCATCCTGGTCAAACACACACCTGCCTGTTGTAAAACAACTTCCACAGCCTGCGCATCCTCTGATCGGTTCTGCACCGATATGATAGATCTCTGTAGCAACATCGTTCATGTTAAGCGAATCCGCAACTTCCTTCAGTGCAGTATACGTGCAGCCATACTGATGCGGGCTGCCATTGATCAATAAAACTTTCATTTTTTATCCTTACTGTAAGCCTTTTTTCCAGTAAAAACAACCGTAGCTCAGCTACATATTTAAGATGAAACTTTTGCTGACATTCCGAAATCATCATTCTCGATATTTTCGGAATAATAAAAACATAGTTCGATAATATTGTAACATACGTTTCTGTAAAATGTAAAGACATGAGTTCAGCACTTCCAAAGCGGCATCATGCTCTGCATATATTGAAATCTCACAGATTTCAGACATCCCACTTGATGAAGTACATTGATTCAATATCGGCCGGATCTTTTCACAGAAGCTGTACAATGCCGGAGAAATTATAATTTCTCATAACATCGGCTATCAATCTCAATCATCCTTGCATTGCCGTACATAGGATCTCTGTCAGAATAATCAAACAGCAGATATCGGTTCGCCGCCAGTTTCTCAAGATGGGTAATCCTTCTCAGAAAACGTATATCTGCTCCATCATATGCTGCACCATTGAGATATCTGTGTTCCTCTGACTCCATCCTGTAGAAAGCCGCTGCAAAGTCCTTGTCCACGCTGCTTTCTCCGAAAAATAAGGGTCTGTTCTTCACATTGTCCCTGAGATAATAGTCGCATATCAGTGCTTTCAGGAAATCGTCAGAATCTGCACCTTCCTCTTCATATATGTGCTTTGCGAAGTCCAGGAATACCTCGTACCTGCTGTTTCTGGACAGATTCACCATGTCCAGCCTGCGATGTGCATACCAGTCTGAAAGCTGACGGAACATCTCGAACGGCGATGTGTAAAGTCCAAGCAGTTTTTTCAGCGATCTTTCGAACTGTCCGCTGTTATAATATACCTCAACCATTTCTTCTATTTTTTTAAGCATAACAAGCTCTTCATATGATATCCATCTGGTTGACAGAACTTCATAAGGAGGATGACTTCTGTATATGATCCCGTATTCAGATGCCCTTTCTTCCATAGCCGTGCCTTTAAGTACTTTCAGAAAGCCAAGCTGCAACTGCTCAGGACGCATATCGAACACATCATCGAAAGAAGCTGCAAAACTTTTCAGATCTTCATAAGGCAGTCCTGCTATGAGATCGAGGTGTATGTGTATATTCCCGGCCTGGCATATCCTGCTTACGACGCTGCGGACCTTTGATATGTCCATGGTTCTGTTGATGGCCTTCAGTGTCTCTGGGTTCGTGGTTTGTATGCCTGCCTCGAACTGCACCTGCCCCGGTCTGAGCGCTGACAGGAAGTCAAGTTCATCATCAGTTAGCAGGTCCGCTGCTATCTCGAAATGAAAATTGGTCACTCCATTATCATTTTCCTTTATAAACTGCCATATTCCCACGGCATGACTGTGATCGCAGTTGAATGTCCTGTCGATGAACTTCACCTGTGGCACGTTCCTGTAAAGGAAGAATTCAAGTTCTGCCCTGACTTTTTCTATATCACGCAATCTCAGTCGTTTGTCTGCTGAGGACAGGCAGTAGCTGCATCTGTACGGACATCCTCTGCTGCCCTCATAATATATGATCCTGTTACTGAACTCCTCCAGGTCTCTGTAAGGAAACGGGATCTGTGAAAGATCAAGCGGTTTTATCCTTTCATTGATACATATATCACCGGTTTCATTCCTGTAGGCTATCCCGGCTGTTTCTGCCAGTCTGTCATATGACAATATCATACCGTTGCTTCTCTGACCTTCATCTCTGCTGTATGCTGATATTATACTGCCGAAGCTGCGCTCGCCTTCTCCTGACATTATTCCTCGTATAAAAGGCATATTTTCCATAGTCTCCTGCTCATGAAAAGAGACCTCCGGTCCTCCAAGCCATATATCCAGGTCAGGTCGCACCTTCGATATATCTTCTGCCAGTGCTGCTGTCCGGCTTATGTTCCAGATGTAGCATGACAAAAAAAGTACATCAGGTTTTTTATCGAATATATCCGACAGTACCTTATCCTGTGGCTGATTTATCGTATACTCTGCGATTTCTGTAACATTCTCTTCAATATCGGCCTGTCCATTCCCACACATGCTGTCTGCCCATGCCTTGAGGCTATAAACAGCAAGATTTGAATGTATATACTTTGAATTAAGTGTTGTCAAAAGAAATTTCATTTATTCTCCCTGTCTTTTATTTATATTCCTGCTGACATATCCCACCGGCATTTTTTCATATCCACGTGGGTATCGTCTTTCATCGTGATGCCTTCCTCAAGAAGCAGACGGCGCTGCTCATACCATCCCGGTACGAGACGTCCGGCGTGGTTAACGACCCTGTGACAGGGGTATTCACCGTAATACTGAGCCATCCCCAGCACCTTGCCCACCAGACGCGCATTTTTCCTGCGCCCGATAAGTTCAGCTATCTGTCCGTATGAAGCCACTCTGCCTTCAGGTATCTCCTCTACCACTGAAAGTATCTCGTATATCAGTTCTTCGTCCATACTGCTGCTTCGCCCGCCTTTCTTCCGCGTGTTCACGACCTGCATATATCTGATGCGATACATACTTCATATTATTTTATTACACTATCGCAGTCCTGTCAAAAAGTCAGATTAGTCTCACTATTAGCGCTGCACTGTTAAAATAAATCCATTGGTGTTATACTTGTGATGGATTTTTTAACACACTGCAAATCACGAAAGGAAGTCTCTGAAATGGACACAACAGTAATCATTTCTGCTCTTGGTGTTTTCGGTGCACTTGCAGGAATGGCGATTTTGATCTTCAAGCGCGTCTCACCGATAATAATCGGTCCGCTGGCTGCGATACTCGTATGCCTGACAGGACACATCCCTCTTTTCAAGGGAATAACCGAAACATATCTTTCAGGAGTCGCAGGATTCTTTACCTCGTATTTCCTGGTATTCCTGCTGGGCAACATCTTCGGTAACATATATCAGAATTCCGGCGCTGCTGCCAAGATAGGTTCTATCATATCGAAAAAATGTGGTCCGAAGAACTGCATGCTGGCATGCATGGCTTCTGCTGCAATACTGAGTTACGGCGGAATCAACAGCTTTGTCATCATATTCTCTGTATATCCAATAGCACTTAAACTTTTCGAGGAAGCTGATATACCGACATATCTCCTTCCAGGCATAGTCTGCGGAGGTATGTGGACATTCGCAATGACCGGTCCTTTCACACCTCAGATACCGAATCTGGTGTCGATGGACTATCTGGGCACGCCTTCATATGCAGGACTGTTCCCAAGCCTTACCGGGGCTGTTGCCATGATAGTACTCATACTTGTGTACATGAATCGCGAAGCAAAGAAAGCACGCCTCCGGGGCGAGCATTTCCAGTGGCCTGAAAATGTAAAAAGGATCGAAGACGACGATAAATCACCTAACGGTTTTATTTCCATACTGCCTATAGCAGTTGTGCTCATCACATTCAATGTCACTGACCTTGATATCGTGGTCTGCCTGCTCATCGGAGTTCTGCTGGCACTTATATTGTTCTACAGATACCTGCCTAAGGAAGAGATGCTGGAAATGTTCAATTCAGCTGCAAGATCATCGGTGATAATAATCATAAATACAGCGGTTATCGTAGGATTCGGTTCTGTAGTCAAAGGCACCCCATTTTTCGAATTCGCAACGCAGTTACTTGAAACTTCAGACGCCAACCCGTATATCGTAGCTGCCGTAGGATCGAATATATTCGCAGGTATACTGGGATCGGCTTCCGGCGGTATCTCGCTTATGTACGAAACGCTGAAGGATACATTCATGAATTATGCGGCACACGGATATAATCTGGAATACATACACAGACTCTGTGCCGATGGTTGCGGCGGTCTAGATTCACTGCCGTGGAACGGCTCTATAGTTTCCGTATTCGCAGTCTGCAATACGACACACAAGCTGTCATATAAATACAATTTCGTGACATGCCTTGTGATACCTATCGCATGCACGTTCCTGATAGCACTGCCTATATGCATCATCACAGGTTAATAAATATATGACTCAGAATCATAAAAGTGACCGGTTCTTATATTATCATAAGTTCCGGTCACTTTAAATTTATTATAAACGGAGCATGGAGACTCCTGCAGATTTTATATCATTTACTTTTCCTCTGTATCCGGCTCTGCCGTATATGGCACCTGAGTGCCTCTGCTCAGTGCAGGTATCTCTCCTACGCCGTTCAGCACAAGTCTCGGTCTGTACGGGAACCGCTTTATTTCCTCGCGATCCGTCACTCCGGAAAGCACCAGTACCGTATCGAGCCCGGATTCTATTCCTGCTACGATATCAGTATCCATCCTGTCTCCTATTATCGCTGCTTCATCAGAATGGACTCCCAGTATCCTCAGTCCGGTCCTCATCATCAGCGGATTCGGCTTTCCGACATAATATGCAGATTTACCTGTAGCCATTTCTATCGGAGATACCATCGCACGGCAAGCAGGTATTATACCATCCTCCGACGGACCTGTTACATCACTGTTGGTGCCGATAAGCCTTGCGCCTTTGTTCACCAGCTTGACAGCCTTCAGGATGTTCTCATAGGTGTATGTATTGCCCTCACCTACCACTACAAAATCCGGATCCACGTCATTTATAGATATCCCCGCGTCATAAAGTGCTGTGATCAGTCCGGGACCGCCTATGACATACGCACTGCTTCCCGGTGCCTGACTGCTTATGAATCTTGCAGTTGCCAGCGCACTTGTATAGAAATGATCTTCTTTTATGTCCAGTCCCATCCTCGCCAGCTTCTGCTGCAGCTCCTTTGGGGATCGTTCCGACGAATTGGTAAGGAACAGAAAATCCTTATCCTCTGAATACAGCCATTCCACAAATTCCTTTACCCCCGGCAGCAGGCGATTGCCGTGATAGATGACGCCATCCATATCGCATATAAAACCTTTTTTATTTCTCAATTCTTCCATAATCCATTGCCTCCTTCGAATGAATCTCTTCTTTCTCACTTATCTTTCCTCTTTTATGATATCCGGCTAATGTTAATTCCAAAAGCGCTTTTCTGTTAACTTTATGTTAACCTTTGATATATATTTCTATTCAGCACGAAGATGCAAAAAACCGAAAAGACCGGTACAGCTCCTATCACTGCACCAGCCCTCCCGGTTAAAACTATCAAAGAAGAGATCGCACTATTACAACTGCTTATAACAATGCTGTTTCTCTGTCTGCCAGCTCTTTATATGTCCTGTATTTGTCCATAGCGTCTTCTTCTGTCATTGTGAAGAGCTTTTCAGCAATCTCAGGGAACTCCTTGGCAAGTGATGAATATCTTACCTGATCCATGATGAAGTCTCTGAAGCTTGATGTAGGCTCCTTCGAATCGAGGATGAACGGGTTCTTGCCCTTAGCCTTGAGTTCAGGATTGTATCTGTACAGATGCCAGTAACCTGCATCTACAGCGTCCTTTATATTGGCCTGGGACTTGCCCATTCCTTTCTTGAGACCATGGTTGATACATGGAGCATATGCGATGATTATCGACGGTCCATCATATTTCTCTGCTTCGATCATAGCCTTCATCAGCTGGTTCTTGTCAGCTCCCATGCCGACCTGTGCAACATATACATATCCGTATGACATTGCCATAAGTCCCAGATCCTTTTTCTTGATCCGTTTGCCTGCTGCTGCAAACTTGGCAACAGCTGCTTCCGGAGTAGCTTTTGAAGCCTGTCCGCCTGTATTGGAGTAAACTTCTGTATCGAATACCAGTATGTTGATGTTCTCGCCTGATGCCAGAACGTGATCGAGACCGCCGTATCCGATATCATATGCCCATCCGTCTCCGCCGAGAGCCCATACAGACTTCTTGACGAGGTAATCCTTGAGTTCCATGATCCTGCCGCAGAGCATATTCACGACTTCATCCGTTGTGGACATAGCTTCGATAGCTTCAACGACTCTGTCACTCTTTGCTCTTGTCTCTGTGCCGTCATCTTTGTATTCAAGCCACTCTTCCATAGCTTCCTTGACCTTTTCATCAACATCGAGTTCAAGGAGAGCTTTCATGTTGTGTTCTATCTTTTCTCTCATCTGTTTTGCAGCCAGCAGCATACCGTATCCGTACTCTGCATTGTCCTCAAACAATGAGTTTGCCCATGCAGGACCTCTGCCGTTCTCATCCTTGCAGTACGGCATAGTCGGTGCTGATGCGCCCCAGATGGATGAACATCCTGTAGCGTTGGCAATGAGCATCCTGTCTCCGAAGAGCTGTGTAGCCAGCTTGATGTACGGAGTTTCTCCGCATCCTGAGCATGCACCTGAGAATTCGATATACGGTTTAGCAAACTGACTTCCCTTTACTGAAGTCTTGTCTGCTTTTTCGTCTTTTCTCGGCAGTTTGATACCATATGCCCAGTTCTCGCTTTCCTTTACGACATCTGCATACGGCTTCATTACCAGTGCCTTTTCCTTTGACGGACATATATCTGCACAGTTGCCGCAACCCAGACAGTCGAGAGCTGAAAGCTGCATCCTGTAGTGGAGACCTTCCATTCCCTTGCCTGATGCTTTTATAGTCTTGAATCCTTCCGGTGCTGAGATCTTCTCAACATCATCAAGGAGCATCGGTCTGATGGCAGCATGCGGACATACGAATGAGCACTGGTTACACTGTATGCACTTGTCAGCCTGCCACTCAGGCAGATATACGGCTACGCCACGCTTCTCGTATGCAGCTGTTCCTGACGGGAACGTTCCGTCTTCCATACCGTCGAAAGCACTTACCGGCAGATCGTCACCTTCCTGTCTGTTCATAGGTATGAGTATCTCTTCGATGAACTCAGGGAGTTCTTCGTATTTTTCCTTAGGGTTTTCTGCATCTGCCCATTCATCCGGAACTTCTATCTTCCTGATAGCTGTGATACCTTCATCTACAGCAGCACAGTTCATATCAACGATATTCTGTCCCTTTTTCTTGTATGTCTTCTCGATACCTTCCTTGAGGTATTCAACAGCCTTGTCGATAGGCATTACTTCTGTCAGTTTGAAGAAAGCTGCCTGCATGACCATATTGATCCTGCTTCCCAGACCTACCTTCTCAGCTATCTTCCATGCATCTATTACATAGAAGCTGATCTTTTTCTTAGCCAGATCTCTCTTTACCTTTGCAGGAAGTGCATTCTCTATTTCATCGTCACTCCACAGGCAGTTCAGCAGGAACGTGCCGCCCTTCTTAAGATCCTTGAGCATATCGTACTGTCTGATATACGCCTGGTTATGACATGCAACGAAGTCTGCCTGATTTATCAGATATGTAGACTGTATCGGATGTTCACCGAATCTCAGGTGAGATACTGTAAGACCTCCGGATTTCTTCGAGTCGTATGCAAAGTATCCCTGGGCATACATGTCAGTCTTGTCACCGATTATCTTTATGGCAGTCTTGTTTGCACCTACTGTACCGTCTGAACCAAGACCCCAGAATTTACATTTGATAGTGCCTTCCGGTTCTCTTGCGATACCCTCTGTGTACGGCAGTGAATGGCCTGTGACATCGTCCTCGATACCTACAGTGAAGTTGTTCTTAGGTCTCTTGTGATACAGATTGTCGTATATAGCGTGTACCATTCCCGGCGTCGTATCCTTCGAACCGAGACCGTAACGTCCGCCGTATACTTCCGGAGCATTCCTGTCTCCATAAAGCATAGTCTTCACATCCTGATAAAGAGGTTCTCCCAGTGAGCCCGGCTCCTTTGTCCTGTCGAGTACAGCAATTCTTTCTACTGTTCTCGGCAGCACCTTCATGAAGTATTCCTTGACGAAAGGTCTGTAAAGTCTTACCTTGATGAGACCTACTCTGTGACCTTCTGCCACCATCTTGTTCATCGTCTCTTCAATAGTCTCACATACTGAACCCATTGCAACGATGACATTCTCTGCGTCGTGAGCTCCGACATAATCGAACGGATGATAGCTTCTTCCTGTCATCTCACTGATCTTGTCCATGTACTCCACAACGATCTCAGGTATCCTGTCATAGAACTTATTTGAAGCTTCTCTGCCCTGGAAGAAGATATCAGGGTTCTGAGCTGTACCTCTTATAACAGGGTGTTCAGGATTGAGAGCTCTGTCTCTGAACTCCTGAAGAGCATCCCAGTCTACCAGTTTCCTGAAGTCTTCGTAGCTGAATACTTCGATCTTCTGTATTTCATGTGAAGTCCTGAATCCGTCAAAGAAATGAAGGAACGGAACTCTTCCTTTTATTGCTGCCAGATGTGCAATACCGCCCAGATCCATTACTTCCTGTACCGATCCCGATACCAGCATAGCGAAGCCTGTCTGTCTGCACGCCATTACGTCTGAATGGTCTCCGAAAATACAGAGCGCATGTGTCGAAACACTTCTTGCTGCAACATGGAATACTCCAGGAAGCAGTTCACCTGCGATCTTGTACATATTCGGGATCATCAGGAGAAGCCCCTGTGATGCTGTATATGTAGTAGAAAGTGCACCTGCTGCCAGTGAGCCGTGAACAGCTCCTGCGGCACCTGCCTCCGACTGCATCTCTGCCACCTTGACTGTCTGTCCGAATATATTTTTTCTCCCGTATGCGGCCCATTCATCGACTACTTCCGCCATAGTTGATGATGGTGTTATCGGGTAAATTGATGCGACATCAGTAAAGGCGTATGAAACATGCGCTGCCGCAGTGTTACCATCCATTGTTTTCATTCGTCTTTGTGTCATTTTTCCCCTCCAAAGTTTTTTCGTTTAACTACACTCAACAAATTGTACACATACATCAGATTATTTTCACAATTGCAAATTTCATGCCAGTGTGTATGTATAAAATTTTGTACATGTTATATACTTTATCCTATACTGGACGAATTGTCAAGTTTGCATCGATAATTATACAAAGTACACAAAAAAACTTTTCAGGACTGAAATTCTAATATTTCTGATACTTATTCAAATCAATATGATACCTGCTGTCTTCGTAGTTGTTATCCTGGTGATTTGCTGATATAATATATTTGTCGAATTATGCTTAAAAAAGGAAGTAACAGATATTGAATAAAATAAAAAAATGGCAGCACAACAAGGAGTTCGATACGAAAACACTCCTGACAGATATCAGTGGCAGCGCTCAGGGCGATAGTTCTGGAAATAAGGACTCTGTTTCCGAAACAAAAAAAGCCGTCGACCTCAAGGATCTGTCTGATCTCAGTGATACATCAGGCCTGGCAAAAAAAACACAGGTATATGAACCACGCCCTCTTACGCCGGACGACGAAATGTATGAGGATATCCTTGAACAGTTCGCCTCGGCGCCTACCAAACCGAAATACTGGTTCGAGGAATTCGGTGACTACTGGTCATGCAGCTGCGGCCATATAAACAAGGGGGAGCGATGCAAGAACTGCGGCCTGGAAAGGGATCTGCTGCGTTCACTTTTTATACTGCACAAACCTGCCGGAGAACCCGGTAAACTCAGTAAAAAGCTGAAAAAATCAAAGGAACAGGCTGACAAGGAAGATGCTCTGCAGGCTGCACGAGACCAGAAATTCAAAACATCGGCGCCATCGGACATAAACAATATACAGCCTATCGAAAAGAGCCCTCAGGATACAGATATTCATGCGGAAAGCAGCAACACCCCTGAAGCTGCAATTTCCTCCGTCAGCGGCGGAAATAACGCGGTTCCTGCGGTTGTATCCACCACGCCTGAAAAAAGCATCAGACCATCTGCAGATCTGTCGGATCATCAGGATACCACAGCTGCTGCAAACAGTGCTCTGACTGCTTCATCTGCACTGCCCGCTGTACACAGCACCGATGCCCCGTCTCCGACGAGGAACAACAGGAAGCTTATCATAATCATCTCAGCGATCGTCTTTGCCATAGCGGTCCTTTCTGTCGGTGGTTATTTTACATACAAATATCTGGCAGCTCCGGCAATGGCATACGATGAAGCACGGGAGCTGCAGTCGTCAGGAAAGTATGAGGAAGCAATAAAGAAATTCGAAGAACTCGGAGACTACAAAGATGCAAATGATCTTATATGGGAATGCTACTGCAGCATAGGCGATGAATATTTCGACAAGGGCGAATACAACAATGCTATAAAAACATATAACACCGCCCTTGAGATGAAGGACAGCGATACAGTCCACGACAAAATATGGAAGTGCTATTGCAAGATAGGCGACAGGCACCTGAAAAAGAAAAGATATACAAAAGCGATCAGTACATACAATCAGGCGCTTGAGTTAAAGGACAGCAACAACGTTCGTGACAAGGTCAATAAGGCCAAATTCGGCTATGTACGTTCCAACCTCTCAAAGGGAGGCGACAAGTTCGAAACTTATCTCTCTGACCTTATGAAGATAAACTATTCCGGAGTAAGAGAGATATATGATGAATATTATGCATGGCATGTGAACATAATCGCCAACAACTCAGAAAACGACTTCAACAGGGATATGGACAGCATAAACCGTCATGAAACAGCTTATTTTCACGCATTGCTCAGCGGAGGCGAACCTGATGAAACCATCAACCTCTACTACGAGGTAACATGGCCTAATGGGTCCAGTCAGGTATATGACATGGACAATACATGGAAGTCCGGAGCAAAGATAACAGCCCGTTTCCAGTATCCTATGCCACTGTTCGGAAGAGAAGGCACTCTCACCTTCAAACTCTACGACAAGTCCACTCAGGAGCTCCTGGGTACAGACAAGATCAGTTTCAAAAAATAACATACAATTTAGTCCTTGCGCAAGCGATCGACAAAATTCAGGCACAGCCTCTCTGAAAAGCTGTGCCTTTTTGATACATTTAATTATACATCGCATTTAAAAACATTGCCTTGATCGCAACTACTTCATCATACTCTTCCTGTGATACCTGCACGTCGCTGTTCAACGCTTTCAGATCTTTTTTTATAACCTCAAGAGCTTGTTCTTTGCAATCGGCACGACCCTGCCGTATCGCACGCAACATACGTCTCAATACTACCGGATGTGCATATCTTGCAGGAACAGGAAAGCCAGGATATTCACTTATATACGCCTCCATCTTTGCCCTTGCAATTTCATCAGATCTCATTATCGATCTTCTGTTATTGCGTGCTGTGGGAAGCACACTGAAACCTGCAAAAGTAAATATTGCAGCAATCCCGAACAATGTAAAATAAACTGCAAATCCATTGTGTATCATAAATGAATATATTCCCATAATTATCGCAGCAAAGCCAAGCATGGTGATCGCCATAGCTACCCATCGATAGCTGGGATTCGAACATTGATAAGCTCTTCTTCTCCTTGCCGAATTACTAAGAGCCTCATATAATTCCGGCTCATTCTCCAGATAATCGATCGCATTCAGAAGTTTTGCTTCATCTACATGAAAATGTGATGTACTCTCTTGATCTGCATACAGTTCTGATTCATACTCTGTTTCTTGTATTCTGAGTTCTGCTTCTGCTGCTTCGCTGACCAGTCCGATATGAGGCTGTTCACGTGAAAGTACGTCAAGGATCTCATCCACCTGATTTTCATGTTTAAAGTTGAACTGCTTCTGTACATTTCCATCAAATTCAACTACCAGATACGGTATGCTGGCAAAAGCACCTTTGCCTGAAAACCCACCTTTACTCATGGCAACACGTTTAAATACACGCTTTATTGATGAGACAGGTACATAATAGTACCTGTCTATAAAGAAACTGTTCAGATACAGAGCCTTTTTTCCGACACCACAAGGTCCTATCTTCCTGCAGGATCTCCTGTCCGTTTCAAGCTCATATGCTTCAAGTTGTGATGTACTAAGTGGATGCGGTTTAAATATCATGTTTCTGACCTCTTCTTATTATAAAATTCACGCTGCTGAATGTTTTTTCGCTGCACGAAGAAAAATAAAGAGAAGTAATGCAGCAAAGACAATCCCTATCGGATATGCCACTGCGGTATTATATACAACTGCACCTGCTGCAGTCTTGGAATTTATTATATTTCCCAGACACTCCGGCGCCAGTATGAAATACGTACTCGATACAGCGCTCATAAAGGTTGCCGGAACAGCTGTGATCCAGAAGTTCTTCTTTTCTTTTACCAGATACATCGAAGCCGCCCACAGAACGATCATAGCTAATGTCTGGTTCGTCCAGCTGAAATAACGCCATATGACCGTATAATCGATCGCGCCTATCGCATTTCCTATACCGAGCACCGCTCCTACACCAAGTACAGGTATACAGAGCTTGAGTCTGTTCAGATAGCTTCCCTGATCGAGATGGAACCAGTCGGACAGAGTAAGTCTCGCTGAACGGAAAGCCGTATCGCCTGACGTGATCGGACACACGATGACTCCGATCATTGCGAGCGCGATACCGACACCGCCCATCGTCTTCGAGCATACATCATATATCGCAGCTGACTGACCGTCTGCAAGCACTGCTGCAAGACCGGTATTGAGTCCGCCTGTCACATCATAAAGCGCACATCCTGCAGCCGCCCATATCAGGGCGATTATACCTTCTGCGACCATTGCACCGTAAAAAACAAAGTGTCCCTGTTTCTCACTCTTCATGCATCGCGCCATGAGAGGCGACTGAGTGGAGTGGAATCCCGATATCGCACCGCATGCCACAGTGATGAACATAAAGCTCCACATCGGCGTCCCTGACGGATGCATATTATACATATGGCTCCATATTTCAGGGATCGTAAAATCAGGTTTCGTATATATCCCGATGAT
>CAJJPZ010000051.1 GCA_905193765.1 uncultured Eubacterium sp. | reverse complement strand
CCATTCCCTGTCCGTCAGTGAACATAGGCTTGAGGTTCTCTATGTCACCTGTAGCTGTGCCACATACGAAGAATGCGATACCGCCGATAGCCATTGCGATAGTTGCAGTTGTCTGGAAAATAGCTGATGATTTAGCACCTGCCAGATTGAGAACTGTCATTACAACAGCTCCGGCAACACCGATAAGCAGAAACATTCCTGTAACTTCTGAACCCTGCAGTTCATAAAGTACTCCGAGATCAGGCAGTGCATTTCCGAAAAGAAATCCCAGTGCATTTGAAAGTGCCGGACCTTCCCATGCTGCAACACCCAGATATGCGAGTGTGATCATCCAGCCTGTGAACCATGATGCATTATATCCCATAGCTCTGTATGAGAATACCAGCTCACCACCTGCCAGCGGAAGTGCCGGCGTAAGCTCAGCATATGTCAGACCAACGAATATTGCCATTACACCACCCAGCAGGAATGCTATGATAGCGCCCAGCGTTCCGCCGTTTCCTACCCATGATCCTGCGAGCATTATCCAGCCCCATCCGATCATAGTACCGAATGCTAGAGCAAGGACGTCTTTCATGTTGAGACTTTTCTGAAGTTCTTGTCTTCCTCCATTACTACTCATTTTTTTCTCTCCTTACTTAAACAAATAATAAAATTATAAATGGATAACTTACGCTCATATATATTTACAAATATTATGCCAAATACATGTTAGCAGCATTATATTTCCGGAAATTTTTTTCCCATAATCAGTACGAACATTGAAAAAACAGTATTTCGGGCATAAACAGCTCTTCATGATATTATTCAGACATTTTTTTCATTTCGCATTTTTAAGCAATTCTTTTCATTCATATTTCACATTATTCGGAAATAAATTTCCTATTTTGTGCAATATTTTTCCGTAATACACATAAACAAATGGATTTTTTCTGAAATCCTGATATCATATCCCCCTTACATCACTATCTGATACCACAATGTTTTTCTAGTTCTTCTATTATTTCCCTGCCAGCTGTCCTGACTTTAGAAAAATCCATCGCCGGAATATAATATCCCTCAAGTTCATCATGATGTGCTTTCGCATCTGACAGCATTTTTACCGCTTTGTTGATATTCTCCAGCATCCTCACCCTGAGATCGATCATCATATCATCGGAAATTTTTTTCACACTGTCATCTGTCATGATCTCGATGACTCTTGTCTTCCGACTATGCACACAACCGGATGGCAGACTGTGGTATTCATTTTCTGTTATGACTGCAACATCTGCATTCTGTGATATCACATGCTCAGGATGTGTCAGAGGCTCCATTGGACAGTAATACACCTCGGTATCGAAACCGGCACGCCTCAGACGTTCATCTGCTGATCTTATCAGGTCTCCTGTATCGAATCCTGTCTTTGATCTGATTATCACCAGTCTGCCGATATTCTCTGTCAGAGACTCCAGTCCGCTTCTGACCCCTGCCGGTGTGATTGCATCTGCAAAAAATCTTTTTTTATTTCCACTCCTGTGTATGCGCCCCATAACATGATCATTGCGTGATTTGTTTTCTGCTCTTTTTATACTGCTGATATTATCAAGGGCAAGATCAAGCTGCATCCTCATGTCATATTTGTCTGCATCTCTTACCATGCTATCTGTGATATCCGTAAGGAAACTGTGATATCCTCCGGCACATCTTAGATAACCGTATGCGAGCCTGAAACAGTCACCTGTTTCCTTATTACAGCGCAATATACTCTCCCTGCTGGCTCTGAGCAGGCTTTCATCCCAGTATGCTCCCAGATCTGTTATCCTGTCTACTGCCCCGGGATTTTCAGGATCCACGATATGAGGAGCTGTTCCATCCACCACAGCAGCGTTCCTGTTTTTTATCACTACTCCGTCCAGAGAGTCAGGATCAGATGAGCACCATAGGAAATCAACATCCTCACCATTATCAATAAAATATTCACCTATCTCTTTCATAATAGTGGATTTGCCGGTCCCAGGGCCACCTTTGAGACAGAATATTTTTTCTGCTTTATTTTGTGGCATAATATAGTTATAATAAGAGTGAAATCCGTAAGGGGTATTCCCTCCTGGGAATATATTTCGTTTATGACCTTTCATAGTATGTATGACCTCCTTCACGCATATATAATATGCACACGGATGCGCAAGATGTTAACATATTCATACGATATCAGACCATACAAGGAGACGATCATGAAAAAAAATGCCTCAGTACTCAATAAAACAGCTACTGTCATACTGCTGATATTCTCAGTGGCTTTCTTTCTTTACGGTATATACATGGTGATGTACTCAGTCAGGTATATACAGGAATACGACAGTATGGCAGGGACTGTAGATGCCGCCAGATATGTGATCTCGGCATGTGCTTCATATTTCGGTTTCGCGCTGACGCTGGCTGCAGGAACGCTGTGTCTCGTGAACCTGAGATCCGTTTCATATGTCAGGGACGCCGGATACATGGAAGAAAATTTCCCGGGCAAAGATGGCACTGCAGATATCCCTGTAGCTGATCCTTTCCCTCCTGTCGCAGAAATACCTGTCGCTGCCGGCAGCGATCAGATCGGAGTACCGGGGTATATAGAAATATCGAAGATATTGTCAGAAGCGGAGAATACTGAAAACGAAAGCGTGTCTGACAAGATATCCGAAGAGATCCTGGAAAATGATGCCGACACAGATAACGAAACAGTCGAAGAACTGCCTGTGACGGTACCTGAGGATGAACCTGCACCGGCGCAGGGCGCTGCTGATGAGGACAGCGAATCAGACGCCACAGAAAACGACGCCAGTGATGAAACTGCTGAAGTCGAAGAAGAACAGACGGTACATGATGATATCGAAAATGAAATAGAAAATGAAAACGCCAGTGAAACGCCGGATGATACTCCGGATCCACAGGAAGACGGGGCTGCCACCGAAGAGGTTCCGCCTCAGAAAAATGACGCCGCTGTCTACCACGAGCGAATCTCAAGTTCTATGATCAAAGACATATTCGAAGGCCGATGAGTCATCGACAGATATGGCTTGAAAATAAAAAGTATCGAAAATCATTATGCTTGATCTTCGATACTTTTTTATAACATAGGAAATATCTCTAAAGGAGATATTTCCGGAGTTTCAACGCTCACTGCGTTCACTCCTACGGCTTCGCCTACGCTGTCCGTTCTGTCTTGCGAATCACCTTGCGGTTCTTCGGACAGAAAGGCAAGAAAGTACATTAAATGCGTTGTTGCGTAGCAGCAACATGTGTGCAAAGAAATCGAAGATTTCGTCTTGCACACTTTTTTTATTATCTGTCTATGTGCCAATGTTTCGTTCTATGCCGTTTACAGCGTAGGACTCACCGGTTTCGGAAGTCTTTCGTCTATGACATTCATCAGACTGTCTGTACACTTCAGCGGATCAGCGAACAGTGCATCCGTTGAAGCAGGCACAAGTCTCGCATCAGGTGCAGGCAGAAGTATGCCTCCTGTGATCTCTCCGAGCTCTGCGAACTTGTATGCTGGTACCTTGTCATTCATCTCATCGGATATATCTTCGGTAGTCTCCCAGTCCAGCTCTTCTTCGAATACATGAGCTATCTCTGCTGCTACCTCCCAGTTGCTGAACAGTACTTCCTCATCAATGGCTGACTGCACATACTGGAGTCTGCGCTCAGTATTGGTGAACGTACCGTCAGTGGACGCAAACCCGGTTCCCGGTATCACCACATCTGCCTTCGCCGCCAGAGACGTTATATGAGTATCGCATACAGCCAGGAATTCCAGGCTGTCCCTGTCGATATCAGCTTCCTCTCCGAACACAACGAGAGCTTTCAGCCCATCCAGCACTTCAGCACTGTCAGTTATACCGAGGTCTGCAAGACCCTGTGAATTGTTCTTCGCCTTGATCTGAAGTATACCGTCACGAGGCCTGCCGATATGTCCTCCTGCCAGCGCGATATCCGCCAGCAGTTCAGCCGCTTCAGCAGTTATCATATTCTGACAGAACACGATCATTACCTTTTTAGCATTAAGATATATATCCGCGATCTCAGCAGCCTTCGCCGCATCATCGTCGCTCACTGTGATATTTCTGACTGAAGCCACAAAATCATCATAACCTGCGATCTCGCCACCTCTGCCTGAATCAACAACAGATTTTGCCACGGCCCTGATAAAACCGAGATCATTTGCGGTGTATATCTCCTCAGTGAGGAAATCCATACACTGCTCATATCCTTCAGGATTTATCAGTATGACTTTCGCACCTGCTTTCGCAGCCTGCCTCATCTTCAGTCCGATCAGCGGGCTGTCCGTCATATCGAACCCTGCAGCCAGTATGACTTCCGTTGAAAGCAGTTCGTCTATAGTGTTAGGAGATGCATCATGTCCCAGTACCTCCAGAAGTCCGCTCCTGCGGTTGTTCATGGAGAATATCCTAGCGCCCATGGCCTCTGCCATTTTCTTTATAGCATACGCCTCCTCGTTGGTATATCTGTCCGAAACAGCTACGCCCACGGCATCGCTGCCGTATCTGACCGCTACAGCCTGGCATCTCTTTGCCGTCATCACGAAAGCTTCATGATATTCGGTCTCGATCAGAGAGTCTCCTCTGCGCACGAGAGGCTCTTCCAGCTTGTCTTCCAGTATCGCACAGTCAAAGCCCCATTTTCCTCTGCCACAGGACACGCCTTTGTTCACAGCACCCTCTCTGAGCGGATTGGCCTTGATGAGCATATCACCGCAGGATTCCAGTGTCAGACTGCATCCTGCTGAACAGAATGAGCAGGTCGTATCAGTCTGCAGCGTATCCACAGGAGTCTCCTTGACCATAGTCGTTCTCTCCTGCAGGGCGCCTGTCGGACAAACCGATACACACTGACCGCATGAGATGCATCCTGATTCCATCAAAGGTTTCTCCATGTTCGGTTTCACGACTGTATCGAATCCTCTGTGCACGAGTCCAAGAGCTCCTACACCCATTATCTCATCACAGGCTCTGACACAGAGACCACAGAGCACACATTTGTTCGGATCCCTCACGATGAACGGATGTTCATCATCATATTCGACCCTGTTTATCTCTCCGGCCAGTCTTTCCGGATGTACATCATATCTGTTTGCCAGGTCTATGAGACTGCATTCGAAGTAGTCGTGACATCCGCATTCAAGGCACCTCGACGCCTCGTATTCAGCCTGTTTCTCAGTGTATCCGTCAGGTATCACTTCAGAGAAATTATTTTTTCTCTCCTCAGGAGCCAGCTGCGGCATTTCAGGTCTGCACATGCGTTCTCTGTCTTCAAAAGACTTCTCTGTTATATCGTCCCGCTCTACGACGAACGGTTTCTCGTATCCTATCAGCTGACCGTCGAGATAATCGTCGATAACGCCTGCAGCCTTCCGTGCATCTGCAATAGCCTCCACTGCAATGGATATCTTGTCATTGCCGCAGTCACCGCCTGCGAATACTCCCGGTATGCTCGTCATAAATGTATCCGGATCATACGCGATGGCGTTCTTCCTGGTTTTGTCACATTCGAACATTGAAGCATCCACCGCCTGACCTATGGCCAGTATCACGTTGTCCACTGCTATCGTCTCTGTCTTTCCTTCCACTGGCACCGGCCTTCTCCTGCCTGATGCGTCAGGCTCGCCCAGCTCCATTATCTGGAGGACCATTTCTCTGACATGCCCGTTTCCACCCTTTATGATCTCCAGTGGATTCGTGAGGTTCATGAAGATAACGCCTTCTTCCTCGGCTTCCTCTATCTCCACTCTGTCTGCAGGCATCTCATCTTTAGTTCTCCTGTAGATGTTGTACACTTTCTCAGCACCAAGTCTCACAGCAGTCCTGCATGCATCCATTGCAGTATTTCCGCCGCCGACTATCGCAACGCTGTCTCCAAGTTCTATAGTCTCGTTCCTTACGACTTTACGCAGCAGATCGATTCCTCCGATCACTCCGTTGGCATCCTCTCCTTTACATCCCACACCAGTGGACACCCAGGCACCTATTCCCAGGAGTATCGCGTCAAAATCTTCCTTTACTGTTTCAAACGGTATATCTGACCCGATCTTCGTATTTGTGATGATCTCAACTCCCATCTCTTCGATGGTCAGTATCTCGTCATCCAGCACTTCCTTCGGAAGCCTGTACTCTGGTATACCGTATCTCAGCATACCGCCGGCTTTAGGCATTGCCTCGAAAACAGTCACCTGATGCCCCATGCGTCTCAGGAAATATGCTGCCGAAAGCCCCATAGGGCCTCCGCCTATCACAGCCACCTTCTTGCCTGTATCAGGGTCACATTCAGGTATGAATCTCTGTTCACTGTCAAGATCCACATCGGCTGCGAATCTCTTGAGCCACTGTATCGATACAGGTTCATCTATGAGACCGCGCCTGCACTTTTCCTCACATGGATGAGGACATACCCTTCCGAGAGAAGCCGGGAGAGGTATCTTCTCCTTTACTAGCTCGAGAGCCGCTTCATACTCTCCGTTGGCTATGAGTCCTGCATAGCCCTGGCAGTCTGTCTCAGCCGGACAGGCCAGTACACACGGAGGTCTGCAGTCTCCCACATGGTTGGAAAGCAGCAGTTCCAGATTTGTTTTCCTGGACTCAACGACTCTGTCCGAATCTGTCCTTATCACCATGCCCGGAGCTATCTGAGTGGCACATGCTTTGCAAAGTTTAGGATTTTCTTCCACCTCGCACACGCATATGCCGCAGGATCCGTATATCTCGGTCCTCTCATCATAGCAGAGAGTCGGAATAAAAATGTCGTTTTCTCTTGCAACTTCAAGAATAGTCTGGCCCGGAAGTCCGGTGACTTCTCTGCCGTTTATATTAAGTCTGTATTTGTTCATTCTTCTTCCTCCTCCCCTATTTCTTTTCTACAGCGCCGAACTTGCATACATCGATACATTTGCCGCACTTGATGCACTTGTCATGATCGATGGCATGCTTTTCTTTCACCGTACCTGATATAGCTTCTACAGGACATTTTTTCGCACAGAGCGTACAGCCCCTGCATGCGTCTGTGATATCGTAGGATACCAGCGCCTTGCATGAACCTGCCGTACATTTTCCGTTATATATATGATCTTCGTATTCATTCCTGAAATACTTTATCGTCGTGAGCACCGGATTAGGCGCAGTCTGGCCCAGGCCGCACATTGATCCGTCCTTGATCTTTGCAGCCAGCTCCTCAAGAAGTTCTATATCGCCTTCTCTGCCTTTGCCTTCTGTGATACGTTCAAGTATCTCCAGCATACGCTTCGTTCCCACACGGCAGTATGTACATTTGCCGCAGGATTCTTCACGTGTGAAATTCAGGAAATACCTTGCCATGTCCACCATGCATGTATCCTCATCCATTACGATCATACCGCCTGATCCGACGATAGCGCCAGTCTCGTTGATATCCTCATATGTCACCGGTGTATCGATAAGTTCTGCCGGTATACAGCCTCCAGATGGACCTCCCATCTGAACGGCTTTGAATTTCTTATCTTTTTTTATTCCGCCGCCTATACCGAATATGACGTCTCTGAGTGTAAGGCCCATAGGCACTTCCACCAGACCGCCTTTTTTGATCTTCCCGGCCAGTGCGAACACTTTCGTGCCCTTGCTTTTGTCAGTACCCATCGCACCGAAAGCAGCTCCACCGTTGAAGATTATCCATGGAACATTTGCCAGAGTCTCGACATTGTTTATATCCGTAGGCTTCTGCCAGAACCCTTTCTGCGCAGGAAACGGAGGCTTTAGCCTCGGCATACCTCTCTCGCCTTCCAGCGACGCTATCAATGCGGTCTCTTCACCGCATACGAAAGCACCGGCACCGGCTTTGATATATATGTCGAAATCAAATCCTGATCCGAATATGTTTTTGCCAAGAAAACCTTTTTCTCTGGCCTGCACCATTGCGATCTCAAGACGCCTGATAGCCAGCGGATATTCTGCACGGCAGTATATGACACCATGCTTTGCACCCATGGCATATCCTCCGATGAGCATGCCTTCGAGAAGCGAGTGAGGGTCGCCCTCCAGTACTGATCTGTCCATGAATGCACCCGGATCCCCCTCATCGGCATTACATACCAGATACTTTTCTTCTCCCTGGCTTTTTCTCGCTGCATCCCATTTGAACCACGTCGGAAAACCTGCGCCGCCTCTTCCCCTGAGTCCGGACACTTTTATTTCCTCTATGACTTTTTCCGGTTTCATCGATGTAAGTACTTTTTCAGCCGCCTTATATCCGTCAAGCGATATATAATCATCTATGTTTTCAGGGTTTATCAGACCGCAGTTCCTCAGCACTACTCTGTGCTGCTTGTTTATGAATTCTCTGTCCTCAGGCGATATAGCCTGTTCCTCTACGGTATGATGTCCTGCAAGATGTTCTTCTACTATTTTCCTGACATTTTCGGGATGAACTCTGACATACCTGGTATAACTGCCATCATTCTCGTAAACATCTGCGATAGGTTCGAGATAGCATGTACCTACACAGCCTGTGACATCCACACTGACGTCCAGACCGTTTTCAGCTATCAGTCTCTCAAATTCCGCCGCAGTCTTTTTCGCTCCCGTAGCTACGCCGCAGCTTCCCTGTCCGATCACGACTCTCATGCAGTCACCTCCTGTTCACGACCTCTGATGGATGCAAGTATTTCCTTAACGGAATCCTTTGTCAGATTACCGTAAGTCTCTTCTCCGTCAGAGCTCTTTATCATCATTACAGGCGCCAGTGAACAGCACCCCAGACAAGCGACATTATTGAGTGTAAAGATCCCGTCTTCAGTTGTTTCTCCGTCCTCGATGTCAAGATATTCGCACACAGCTTCTTCTATAATATCTGAGCCGTTTACGTGACACGCAGTTCCCTGACAGAGCATTATCAGATATTTGCCGATAGGTTTCAGTCTGAACTGCGCATAGAACGTTGCCACGCCATAAATTTTGGCGGGTTTGATACCTGTGGCTTCGGATATGTAGTTGATGGCATCACCTGAAAGATACCCATAAATATCCTGAGTCTTCTGTAAAAGGGTAATCAAACTCCCCGGCACTTCAGCATATTGATCCAAAACAGGCTTCAGCTCTCTGAACTGAGCTTCCCTGCTGTCGGAACAACCGCAAGTGCAGCTTCTGTTATTCATTTTTTCCTCCTAAACTTAAATATATCATATCATGCGAACATCTTCATTGTATCAAATGTGAGATTGAAAAGCAACTGTTCTTAAGATTTTGAAAATAATTTTATTAAAATAATGAAAGAAACCGGCAGATATCCCACAGGGATCATGTGGAAAAAAGCCGAACAAAAAAAGGATATCATGCATATGATATCCTTTTACAGATCGTTTTATATATTCGCGATGAAGAACTCCAGCGCCAGTGTGCTGTCAAACAGGCCGCTCTTTATATTTTCGTCTATATCATAGGCGGATGACAGTATTTTTTTCAGATGTGCGCTGCTGTACCGGCCTGTGAGAGCCATAGCTTTCTTGACTCTGAACTGATGGACTCCCAGTTTTTTCTGTATGGCTGCAAGTGAATTCCCCTCTTCCTTCAGTTCTTTCACCGAAAGTATAAGTTCTATCTGACTAGTTATCATTTTAACCAGACCGAACTCAGGCGTACCGGAAACAAGCAGATTATGCAATAGTCTGAACGCCTCGTCTTTCCTGTTACGGCCTATGGCATCCAGCATGGCGAAAACATTGTTCTCAGGACTCACCGAAAGTACCGACATGACGTCCGCATCGGTTATCTCGCCGCCACAGGAATGTGCTATTATCTTTTTAAGATCGTTTTCAAGATTGTACAGATTGTATTCTATAGCCTTGTTGCCGTACCCGCTTGCATTTATTATCGTGTCTGTCACTGACGTGCGATGTACCTTGCCTGCGCTTCGGAACCGCTTTTCGATGAAACTCCTGAGCAGTTTATCATTAAGGGGCTGGAAGTCGTACACTCTGCCGCATTTCGCAGCAACTGTCCTGATCTTGTTCTTCGGATTCGTATCCTCATCCTCAGCAGCAGTCATGATAAGAAGGCTGCCTTCAGGAACATCGGGAAGATATTCCGTCAGCGCTTTCACATCAGCCTCCGGGAAATTCCTGATTTTTCGCCCTGCTGCCGGAAGAAAGCCGGGCAGGACCACAACCTTTCTTTCGGACATCAGACTCACTGTTTCCAGACTTTCCTGTATCCTGTCGAAAGAAAGATCCTCTTCCTCCAGCACCACAAGATCCAGAGCCCTGCATGCATCTGAAACATACCGGTCGACGAGAGCATCCGTATACCATCTTATCAGATAATCCTCTTTACCGCACAGCAGGACCACCTCTGGTATCTTTCCCGATTTAAGATCTTTTTCTATCGTTATGAATGCATGTTCCTTTTCTTTTTCTTTATAATAGCCTGATGCCATCACCGCTGCCTTTCCCGGCAGATAAAAAGTTCACTGACCCTGCTATCTGCCGTATGCCTGTTGAATACAGTTAATAATTATACTTAAATATCCTTGTGATTTCAACAGGTGTTTCGTGCATATACTTCCTGCCGTCTCATGATCATTATCCTCATCTGACCGTCATTGTACTGATCCCGCTGCCGCGGCTCCATCGGAATCCCACTGCCCCATCCTGGTCGTTACGAAAGATCCTCATGCCTCTTGATCTGTATTCCGATATCACGCCTTCATCGGGATGCCCGTAGTTGTTTTTTCCTACCTGGAACACAGCTGCAGACGGGCAAGCCTCATCTGTGAACCTGCTGCTGAAACTGTATCTGCTGCCATGATGCGCTACCTGCAGTATGTCCGTACTTAGCTGTCCGCCATATATCCCTGCAAGCATTTCATGACATTCCGAATCTATATCACCTGTTATCATCACTGTTTTTCCCTCATGGACTATTTTCATTATCAGGCTGTATGCGTTCTCATCTTCATCTGCAATGTCAGCTGGCGCTTCGTTCTGATCCCAGGATATGCCTTCAGGCCAGAGCACATACACATATGTATCATCTCCCAGTATTATCCGCTGACCTTTATGTATGTATACGATATCTCCGCTGCTGAGCCCTGTATCTTTTGTCAGCTGTGCTTCCTTTCCCCTGTTTCCTTCATATGTATAGAGTTTCCGGACCATCCCCTGGCGGCACAGCTCCGCAATGCCTTTATAATGATCTGTATGCAGATGTGTCACGAATGCGCCGTCCAGCTTCCTGACGCCGTTCTTCAGCAGATACGGCTTCAGAGTTTTCTTTCCCATATCATAATTTATGCTGCCGCCTCCGTCTATCATATAATCGCCACCTGACGTCCTGAGATGCACACAGGCTCCCTGTCCCACATCCACAAACACAAGATCCGCCCTTCTGAACTTGTTGCTGCAACACATGCCCGATATCTGGACCACCGTGATCACAAGCACAACGCAGAGTATCAGTATCTTCTTTTCATGTCTCATGAACAGCAGCCGGCCCGTTTCCGACATGAACAGGAACATCATCACATAATATGCTGTCACAAGTCTGATATCCGGACTCCTCACATCGAATACCGTAACACCGTCTGCACATGTCATATCGTTGAGCCAAGTCAACGCCCTGCAGAGCAGACGCAGGAGGCCCGCTGCCGGTGCCATCAGCGGGGCATATATCATCGAAAAGGCAGCAGATATCAGTCCCAGAGGCACTATGAACCCTGCCAGCATTATCACCGGGACATTGACGATAAGAGAGATCAGCGATACATAATTGAACACATACATTATATACGGCAGAAGACCTGCCTGCACCGCTGCTCCCGCGGACAGCACACCTGTGTAGAATCTGTGTATATACGGCAGCACCAGCGACAGTGTCAGCACTGCCAGGTACGACATCTGGAATCCTGTATGGAAGATCTGCATCGGATTCATGAACATGGATCCCAGTGCAGTGAGAAAGGCTGCAGAATCAAGATCATAACGCCTGTTTGTGACTGTCGCGAATATATGAGCCTCTATCATGACAACAGCCCTTATGACTGATGGTGAGAAATCTGCCAGTATCACATAGCATATGAAAAATGCACTCATTGCGCAGAAAAATATTCTGCCTTTCCTCCATATCCACAGGAACGACAGGAATCCGTATATCATTCCGATATGTATACCGCTTACTGCAAGTATGTGTGCGGTGCCGTTTTTCTGGAAAGTCTCCAGTGTGTCTTCATCCATCATGCTTTTGTCGCCGAACATTATGCCGCTGACCATAGCAGCCGTTTCCTCATCCGAATACTCCTTTATATACCCGGTCATATCCTGTTTGAGATGATAAAGGAAGCTTCTCAGATCCGTACTGTCGTCTTCGACAGATACTGCAGCTTTCATCACGCCCGATATACCTGAGGCTTTCAGGTGGCGTTCATAATCGAAGCATCCCGGATTCCTCCGGCCCTGCGCCCTGCTGCATTCTCCCGCAGCAGTCATTTTATTGCCCGGCACCGGCCCGCTGCCGATTCCTTCGGCATTTTCACTATAGTCGTTTACGATAAGATGCAGACGTCCGCTGTATGATTTGCCGTTCACTTCTGAAACACTAACTGTGTACCGGACATAGCTGCTGCCCGATGCAGATATTCTGTCAGAACGCTGAAGCACTGTGCCCGAAACTTCGCTGACACTGTCGAACATTTTCTCTGCAGCCCGCTCGTTCTGGGTATAACTGCACATGTTGCAGAAAGCGCAGACAAGGCTTGCCATAACGACTATGACCATATCCGTCAGTGGCCTTTTCCCATCCTCACGACAGTCTGCTGCGATCCTGCCGGCGCATGAGCAGAGCACGACAGCCGATACCCCGCACAGGACTATGATCATGACAGCTGCCGGTGCCCCGAGAAAATAAAATACAGCTGTCTCGAATGCAGCGGCTGCAGCTGAATAACATAAAGGTCTTCTCATTATTCTTTACCTGTAGCGACAAACTTTTTGCAGAAGTATGTTTCAATGATATATCATCCATCACATTTTGTCAATATTTTGCTTTAATGTAATTTATAGCTTGCATTTTACACCTAATCTTTACACTATCTTCTTTTTACTTTTGAACGGTTATATGGTATAATTAATTGTAACTGTTTTTTATCAGAAAATAACGTTGGTGTCGATATCGCGAATTATCGTGGATGCACACTTTTTTCACAGGAGGAAGAGATTTTGCCAAACAATAACAGTAATCATAAAAACGATATGGACGATTTCTTTGCTCAGTTCGACAGCCCGTCACCGGGCGGCGGATCCGGGCAGGGATCTTCAGACTATACAGGGTCCTCATATGCTTCGGGAACAAGAGCAATGAGATCCTCAAAGACAAGGAATTCATCTTCTCACAGAAGATCATCTCAGAAACACAGAGAACAGTCTGCAGCTCAGAACGGCGCAGCGGCCGGCGGAAGTGCGCACGCACAGAGACATCATTCATCTGAAGCAGACCACAGATCTGTAAAAGAAAAGATATCCGAAGCTAAGAAACCCAGAAAACTTTCAGTCGGCGGTCCGGGAGGCAAAGGCCCTCTCAAACCGGCAAACAGAACAAAG
>CAJJPZ010000050.1 GCA_905193765.1 uncultured Eubacterium sp. | reverse complement strand
GGGTATCGTGGACAGGAAAAAGATCATAACAGGTGCAAAGATAAAGACCGGCAACAAGATCGTCGGCATAGCATCATCGGGAATCCACAGCAACGGATATTCGCTGGTGCGCAGGATATTCTTCGACAAGCTGGACATGAAGCTCAATGACATCGTTGATGAGCTGGACGAGGAACTGGGCGAAGCTCTCATAAGACCGACGAAGATCTACGCCAATGCCTGCGAGGCTGTACTGCCGAAGTTCGACGTAAACGGCATCGTGCATATCACAGGAGGCGGTTTCTACGAGAACATACCGAGGATACTGCCTGAGGGCACAGCAGCTGACATCGAGATCGGTTCGTGGAAGATCCCTGAGATATTCCTTTACATGAAAACACATGGCAACGTTTCGGAAAAAGAAATGTTCTCGACTTTCAATATGGGTGTAGGCATGATGATGGTAGTGGACGAGGCTGATGCGGAAGGCGTCGTTGAGGCTCTGAGAGCTGCAGGTGAGACTGCCGACATCATCGGTACGATAGTCGAGAGCAAAGGCGACAGCAGAGAAGAAAGAGTCCTGCTGGACTGCGAAGACTAAAACGAGGCAAAGTTGAAGTACCGGGATGACATGTCCCCGGATGCTCCGGAATGAAGCGGAACATCTGACTGACCGCCGTGACAGGCGACAGGTCCTGTGAGACCTGTGATATATGAAGTGAGGCTGCCGTAATGGCAGCAGAAGGAAAATGAAATGAGTGATAAGAAGAAAGTTGCCGTGCTGGTTTCGGGCGGCGGCACCAATCTGCAGGCGCTGATCGACAAGGAAAAGGCAGGGCAGCTGCCGGGTCTTGAGATCGTGAAAGTAATCGCCAGCAGAGAGGATGCCTTTGCGCTGGAACGTGCGGCTAAGGCAGGCATAGCCACAGCTGTGGCACCTGAACAGGAACAGGTCCTTGCGGAGCTGAAGGCATCGGGAGCAGATCTGGTGGTGCTTGCAGGATACATGAGAGTGCTTTCTCCTGAGGTCATCGGAGCGTACAGAGACAGGATAATCAATATACATCCTTCCCTGATACCGAAATACTGCGGCAAGGGATTCTACGGCAAGAAAGTCCATAAGGCAGTGATCGAAGGCGGCGAGAAGGAAAGCGGAGCCACAGTGCACTATGTTGACGAAGGTGTGGATACAGGCGAGATCATCTTGCAGAGAAAAGTTCCGGTGATGCCGGAGGATACACCGGAAACTCTGGCGGCGAGAGTGCTTGAAGTGGAGCATGAAATACTGGCAGAAGGTCTTGTGAAGGTAGCGGCACAGATCCGCTGATTGCGGGACTGCAGCCCGGGCGTCGGCAGGACATGCGAACGGCAGATCGCTGCGGCAGGGCATCAGCATGCCCCGGCGGATCGTTTGATTTCCGGCAGACCAGAGTATTAGAAGCATCAGGGCACTGACGATAGATATATCATCCGGGAGACCGGGACACAGATAAAAAAGGAGGGACTCCAATGGGCGGAGTGATAGGATTCACATCTAAACAGGACTGCGTGATGGATCTGTTTTTCGGAACAGACTACCATTCCCACCTCGGTACCAAGAGAGGCGGCATGTGCGTCCTTCAGGAGAACGGATTCAACAGAAGCATACATAATATAGAAAATTCACCATTCAGAAGCAAGTTCGAGGCCGATATCGAGACAATGGCAGGAAACATGGGTATCGGAGCGATCAGCGACAGCGACCCGCAGCCGCTGACGGTATACAGCAGACATGGTGATTATGCCATAACGACAGTAGGCAGGATCAACAACAAGAAAGAGATCGTCAGGGAACTGCTCAAGGACAGACCAAGTCAGTTCATGTCAATGAGCGGCGGCGATATAAACAATACAGAGCTGGTGGCGGCTCTCGTATCCACAGGCAGAGACATAGTGGACGGCATCAGGAGAGCACAGGCCAAGATCGAAGGATCGGTGACGATACTGATACTCACAGAGGAAGGTCTTTACGCAGCCCGTGACAAGTACGGCAGGACACCGCTCATAATAGGCAGCAAGGAAGGCGCATACTGTGCAGCATCGGAGTCCTTTGCATTCATCAATGTGGGTTACAGATACAAGAGAGAGCTGGGACCTGCGGAGATCGCATTCCTGACGCCTGACGGGGAGGAGACAGTAGGTGAAGCACAGGAGGGCATGCAGATATGCTCGTTCCTGTGGACATATTTCGGATACACCACTTCGATCTACGAGGGCAGGAACGTTGAACTGATGAGGAACCGCAACGGTGAGCTGCTGGCAGAGCGTGACGGAGATCTGGACGTGGACTACGTTGCAGGCGTGCCGGACAGCGGAGTGGCACATGCGCTGGGATACGCAAACAAGTCCAGAGTGCCTTACGCCAGACCGCTCATAAAATACACGCCTACATGGCCGAGAAGTTTCATGCCGCAGAACCAGAAGGCAAGGAACCTTATAGCAAAGATGAAGCTGGTGCCGGTGTTCCAGATAATCAGGGATAAGAAATTCGTGCTGATAGACGACTCCATCGTCAGAGGCACACAGCTTTCAGAGACAGTGAGCTATCTCATCGAGAACGGAGCAAAGGAGATCCATGTCAGGTCGGCATGTCCTCCGATCATGTACGGATGCAAATTCCTGAACTTTTCACGTTCGGTAAGCGATCTGGAGCTGATAACAAGGCGTGTCATCAGAGATCTTGAAGGCATCGAAGCCGAAGATATCACAAATGAACTGCTTGCTGAATATGCTGACGGCAGCACAGCAAAGCATAAGTCGATGGTTGAAGAGATCAGGAAGAGACTTAGATTCGACAGCCTCAAGTTCCAGAACCTTGAGGATACAGTAAAAGCGATAGGTGTTGATAAGTGTCATCTCTGCACATACTGCTGGGATGGAAAGGAGTAATTTCATAATGAGAGCATTGATAAGCGTATCAGATAAAACAGGCGTCGTAGAATTTGCCAGAGAGCTGGAGCAGCTGGGAGTGCAGGTGATCTCCACAGGAGGCACACATAAGAAGCTTGAAGAAGCAGGTATAGATGTGACAGGTATTTCAGACGTGACAGGCTTCCCTGAATGTCTGGATGGCAGAGTAAAGACTTTGCACCCTGCAGTACACGGCGGTATCCTGGCAAGAAGAGATGTGCCGGAGCATATGCAGCAGCTGAAGGATCTGAACATAGAGACTATAGATATCGTAGCAATAAATCTTTACCCGTTCAAGGAAACTATCATGAAACCGGACGTGACTCTGGCAGATGCCATCGAGAACATCGACATCGGCGGACCTACCATGCTCCGTTCGGCAGCAAAGAACCACAAGGACGTTGCAGTAGTATGCGATCCTGCGGATTATGCCATCGTCGCAGAAGAACTCCGTGCAAACGGCGAGGTTTCATACAAGACAAAGTACAGACTGGCGCTGAAAGTGTTCGAGCATACAGCAGCCTACGATGCCATGATCTCACAGTATCTGCGAGAACAGATCGATGCACCGCTGCCTGACAATGTGACACTGACATTCGAAAAGCTGCAGGATCTCAGATACGGCGAGAACCCTCATCAGAACGCTACATACTACAAGGAAATCAGACCGTTCAGAGGCTCGCTGGCAACAGCAAAGCAGCTCCACGGCAAAGAACTTTCCTTCAACAACATCAACGACGCCAATGGCGCACTGATGACACTGAAAGAATTCACAGAGCCGACAGTCGTAGCGTCAAAGCATGCCAATCCATGCGGAGTAGGCTGCGGCGAGACCCTCCATGAAGCATATGTCAGAGCGCATGACTGTGACCCGACATCCATCTTCGGCGGCATCGTGGCATGCAACCGTGAAGTGGACAAGGCTACAGCCGAAGAGATGAGCAAGATCTTCCTGGAGATCGTCCTGGCGCCGTCATTTTCAGACGAAGCCCTGGAGATACTGACACAGAAGAAGAACATCCGTCTCATGACTATCGAAGGCATCGAGGAGCCGGTACCTGCAGGTCAGTACGACATGAAAAAGGAAAGCGGCGGACTGCTGATCCAGGATATGGATCTTTCCCTCTATGATGAGGACGCACTGAAAGTAGTGACAGAGAAAGCACCTACAGATAAAGAAATGGCTGACATGAAGATGGCTATGAAAGTCGTCAAGCATATCAAGTCCAACGGTATCGTGTATGTCAAGGACGGAGCTACAGTAGGCATCGGGCCGGGACAGACCAACAGGATCTGGGCAGCTCAGAATGCCATCAGACAGGCAGAGTCCTCACTGGAAGGAGCTGTAATGGCGTCAGATGCATTCTTCCCGTTCAGCGACTGTGTTGAAGCAGCAGCAGCGGCAGGAATCACAGCTATAATCCAGCCTGGCGGTTCCATCAGAGACCAGGAATCCATCGATAAAGCCAATGAACTGGGCATCGCAATGGTATTCTCAGGACAGAGACATTTCAAACACTAACAGAAACTTGTAAAGGGACGAAACAGCATCAGGACTGAGGGATTTCGTCCCTTTTTAGGATCAGACCGGACAGAGCCGGAACGAACAGGCGACGATGACACTGGGACTTGCTGCGATTTTGGCAGCGGCGGTAGCAGTATTCGCCACTTCCTTGGTAGCGAGCGGAGCGAAAGGGACGAAACCGGGCGTGACACGTGGAAAAACGTCCCGTCCCGGATCAGAGTGAGCCGGGAGACTCGGAAAATGCCGCTTCCCTGGCGGCGAAGGTCTGAGCAAAGGAGAAAGGATATTTACATATGAAAGTACTCGTTGTGGGTGGTGGCGGCAGAGAGCATGCAATATGCTGGAAGCTGGCGCAGAGCCCGAAAATAGATGAATTATACTGCGCACCCGGCAATGCGGGCATCGCAGATGTGGCAGTTTGCGTGAACATCGGAGCGGAAGATATCGAAGGTATCTGTGGATTCGCTTCGGCAGAAAAGATAGATCTGGCGGTGATAGGTCCTGAAGTGCCGCTGGCAATGGGCATCACTGATGAGCTGCAGAAGCGGGGCGTCAAGGTATTCGGACCGGACAGGAACTGTTCGCAGCTGGAAGCCAGCAAATCTTTCACGAAGAAATTCCTTGCTAAACACAACATCCCGACAGCAGGATACAAGGAATTCACCGACAAGGACGAGTTGCTGAAAGCAGTAGGTATCTACGGATATCCCATGGTTCTCAAAGCTGACGGACTGGCCGCCGGCAAGGGTGTGGTGATCCCTGAGAACGAAGCCGATGCAGTTGCAGCAATAGAAGAGATGATGGGGCAGAAGGTCTTCGGTTCAGCGGCAGACAAAGTCGTAGTGGAGGAATTCCTCACAGGCGTGGAAGCCTCGATGCTCTGCTTCGTGGACGAAAACACGATTATCCCGATGGAATCTGCACAGGACTATAAGCGCGTATTCGATGGTGACAAAGGACCGAACACAGGCGGTATGGGTACATACTCACCGAGCCTGGTATTCACACCGGAACTGGAAACACAGATAAAAGAACAGATCCTGGAGCCGACTCTGAAAGGTTTCCAGGAAGACGGGCTGAAATTCAAAGGCGTGCTTTTCATAGGCCTGATGATCTCTGAAGACGGTCCGAAAGTCATCGAATTCAACAACAGATTCGGTGACCCTGAAACACAGTCGGTACTGGCAAGACTGGACAGCGACCTGCTGGATATTTTCATGGCAGTGGCAGATAACAGACTGGCAGACGCCGAGATAAAGTGGTCGGATAAAAAAGCTGTCTGCGTCGTAGCAGCTTCCGGCGGCTACCCTGGCAGCTACGAGAAAGGCAAGCTCATCAGCGGCCTCAACGATGTGGACGACGATATCATCGTATTCCATGCAGGGACAAAATTCGCAGAGATGCCTGAAGGCAGCAAGTGTGCTGAATGTGCAGACGACTGCGACATGAAAACATCAGTCATACTTACGTCAGGCGGCAGAGTGCTTGGTGTGACAGCCCTCGGCGACACACATGAAGAAGCCCGTGCAAAAGCATACGACAACATCGCCCGCATAAACTTCGAAGGCATGCAGTACAGGAAAGACATCGGAACCATAAACAGGAGATAGACCGCCGGAAAAGCGGATAAGACGCAGGCCGGCAACAAGCAGCAAATACCGGTTCCCGGCACAGCGGTAGCCTTTTTGCCCGGAGAGTCGGAGGCGATCCGCCCGGCAGCAGAATATATAACGATAACAGGACCCGCACATGGACTTCCCGGGATCATCAGGGATGAGCATGGTGCGGGTCTTTGCATGCCTGACGCATGTTTAAATATACATCGGCGTATTTTCCATTGAAAAGGGCCGTTCATGTACACAAAAAAGCAAAAACGCTTTCAAATGTACACATTTTTGGCGATTTAGCCATCAAAAACATGTAAAAAATTGTGTCTAAGGCTTTATCTCCGTGGTGTGCGGTTTGGCGAATGAATATTCATGCATTTGGCGAGGGAGAATCGTTGAAACCTCGTGCATATTTATTCCCGCAAAACTCAGCAATATTTTTCCATGTGTACAATTTCACGCTAAAAGTGAAATTTGTGTACATGGTATAAAATCAGCAGCGGATTGATGTCCTGTCGATGCACTGAGGTGCGCTGCCCTGCACGTCCACATCCGATCGAGAATGAGTGACCGGAATAATTCAATGAGCTGAGGTCTGGCACATGTTTATTACATCACCTCAAAAGATGACCGACGGGCAGGAAATCATCTGCATCTCTGTCCAGTTAACTCCATATACCTGATGATCCTCGGGATATTGTATCTCTGTATAATGACGAAGGGAACTTCCATCATGCAGGCCAGCACTGATGTGATGATGAACACCGGGGCAGTGCCGTAAGGTATTATCAGCAGCAGCGGCAGGAAAGACAGCAGCATGATCATAAGATGACCTGTTTCGGCCTGGACCATGCTGCGGAGCATTTCTGCCGGGGTGAGGTTTTTCATGTCGAACTGATCCGGCCGGGCTGTTATCAGCCGGTTTTTCCATGACTTTACGTTGAGTCTGCGGTAAAGTTCCGGTTCGAATGCAAAGCTTCTTGTCGTGAAACTGCCGGGTCGGGGTGGATGTTTCCTGTAGTACAGGATCATGATCTGTCCGACGATGAGGCGCATGGTGAAATGGTATGACCCCGTGAGTGAGGTCACATACGCCGACAGCATCCAGCCCTGTCCGCAGACAGCATGTGCTGTGAGGAACACCAGCATCGTCAGTATCATGACGATATCTGTGATGATGATATTCCGGAGTGTCCTGCCGGCTCTCATATCACAGACCGCTCTCTGCCGGTCTTCCTTCTGAGGCCCTCGTACATCCTCACTGACACAGGAGCGTCTACCCCGAGACGATGCGCTTCGCGGACGATGTAACCGCTGAAAGTTTCCACCTCGGAGGTCTTCCCTGCGCTCACGTCTCGCTGCAGAGAACTGCTGGCATCATAAGCCCAGACATGGTGGAACTTGTGGACGATATCATCGATGTGAGCCTGAGTGATTCCCACACCCTTCGCCTGAGCCACCTGGCGGGCCTCGTCAAGCAAAGTCTCGAATTCGGCTGCCTTATCTTTGTCCTCCCGGAGCTGACCGATGGTATTGTCATAATATGCTGTCGCAACATTGTATCCGCAGTTCAGTATGTATTTGCGCCAGATCTCGACTTCTATATCATCTGCCACGGCATGGTCTATGCCTGCACCGGTCAGGATCTCATCGACACCCGACACAGCCTGTTTTTCTATGTCGGTGGCGTCGTTTATCCCGATCTTCACCATAGCGAAATCTCCCTGCTGAGTCACCGAATAGTCCCGGTCCGCAAAGGCAATTATGTATATCAGTGACTCCACAACGATCCCTTTGCCCAGGATGCTGCGGACACGTTCACCGGGATCCACACCGTTCATCACAGGTACGATCACCGTATCGTCGCTGATATGAGGCCTGAGACTGCGACAGACTTCATCGAGGGAATAGTTCTTGACGCAGATAAATATGTAGTCCTGTTCACCGATCTCGTCGATGGGAACGACCCGTTCCGGCCTGATGGTCATCTCGCCGTTGTGATCGCTGTGGAGGGTGAAGCCGTCATTGCGGACGGACTCCATGCGCGGGCCTCTCAGTACCATAGTCAAGTGACTGCAGGCTTGACCGAGCATACCGGCGATGTATCCGCCCACGCCTCCTGCTCCGATCACCGCTATACGACTGCTGTTTATATCTGCTGTTTTCATGAATGATCCTCTCTTTCGTCTATGGATTATCCTCCGGTCGTGCCGTCGGTCGCGGCATGACCCGGGGTCTGTGTACTTTATTCTGTTCTGATTATAATGCTGAAACCGGCTTTTATCAAGGGATATCATCCCGCACAGATAGCTTTCGGAGAGCTTTCGCGCCGGTTGCAGGACAGCACATTCCAAAAGAAAAAATATAAAAATGACCGATTGTTCGAACAAACTATTTCTTTTTGCGGCAAAATGTGTTACTATTAAGACAAAGGGGAATAAAGTTAATTTTCGGATAGTTTTTCTATGGGGAGGGCCATTATGAAAACGAGATCAGTAAAGGTAATCACGGTCATCACAGCGGCGATCATGCTGCTGTCACTCTGCAGCTGCGGCAGCGGCATCAAAGGCACCTGGCAGTTGACATCTGTGACCATCGGAGATGACACCTATGACATGGAGCAACTGGCGGATGCGGTAGGCTCCGGAGCCTCTTCGGATGTTTCAGTGCTGCTGGTGATCAACGGTGACGGCACATTCACGCTGACGGACGATGAGGACAGCGACAGCGGCGAGACCGGAACATATGAGGAAAAGGACGGCGGCTATATCTTTAAGATAAACGGACAGGATGATGTGAGCGGATCTCTGGAGGACGGCAAACTCGTTCTCAGCGGAGCAGGCGATGCACCGTATGATTCGCTGACACTGGAGAAGAAGTAAGGAGGCGGGATATGAATCTGATGATCACAGGCAGGAGAAAAGGAAAGGCGGGTTTCCGCGGCATGAAGTCAAGGATCCTGCTGTCTGTAGTGACGGCAGTCATGGTGCTGTGCCCGGCGGGAGCTTTTGCAGACAGTACATACAGTACCCAGGGAGAAAGCAAGGCTTTCAAGTCCTTCCAGCGCGATGGTATCACATACTATGATATATACAACGGGCAGACAGAGAATCGTCCGGTGATAGACGATATGGATAAACTGATGAGGGATGTCATCTATAAATGCAAATTCGAGACGACCGACAGCAGCGGGGAAAAAACAGTGTACAAAACACCGGCTGAGTACTGGGCTGCCTTTGCAAACGGCGTATTTGCATCCAATCCGGAATCATATTATTCGTATGACGACCAGTCTTATAAAACCAGATTCACGGGATATCCGGAATCAAAAAAAGGCAAGAAATCATATTACGGGGATCTGCAGGATGCACTTTGCACGGAAGAAGGCGGCAAGTACTACAATGGCGGTCCCAGCTCCGACAGACAGAAGGATATCCTGACAAGGACCACCGGCATACAGACGGCTTCGAATCTCAACGACGTCCAGGAGGCAGCGTACTACGCACTGTCCCACATGAACTCAGGAAAGATAAAGGCCAGCGATTTCAGGAAGTTCTCATCGCTGAAGGCTATGGAGGATGACAAGGGGGACGGCAAAGTACTGTATAATCTGCTGACCACCAGAGATCGCCAGGGAAAGACTTTCCGTTATATATACAACTGCATGGGGATCGCCTACAGCAACTTTACAGTGACTCCGATAAGTGCTCCGGTGGACGGCAGTAAAAGCACCGGCGTCACGACCGCACTGAAGGATTACGATAACCTTGACGATGCGATCAATGATGTAAAATCGGGAAAGAGCATAGATGGTTTCACTGCCAGCGAGGACGACAAAGTGACCAGTGACAGCTTCAGGAATTCCAGTACCGGGGAACAGTCGAAGACGCTGACTCTGGGTGAGAGGAAGGCGGAGACGCTGTCATCGACAGTGTCTCACAGCGAGCAGGTGTCATTCTCCTCGACACAGTCAGCCAACTTCCACTTCGGTACGGATGCGGCGTTTTTCAAGGCAGAAACAGGTTTCTCGTTCACTGAGGGGAAACTCTGGGAAAATGGCGTCAGCGACAGCAACAGCACAGAAAAAGAGGAGTCTTCGGAATCATCGCTGAGCCTGAACCTGCCGGGACACACGGCAGCAACGCAGAGTATCGTGGACACGACTTCCATAGAAACTATGGTATACGACTGCCCGGTGAGGATATCTTTCACGGTAACGATATTTTCATACAACGGATGCTGCTACGATGACAAGGCCCAGACGACATACTTCACGTCTGCGGGATATTCACAGTCCGGGTTCATGAGCCAGTTCAAGGACGCCCACAGCAATCTGAAGTCGCGCATCGCCCACAAAGGAGACTCCGGTTATGACAGGAGCAGTGGAATCACAAGAGGGATCAAGGTCAAGCACGGAGCCTCTTATCAGCGGGACTGCTTCGACTGGGACAATCCATGGGTGGATCATCTTGACTACGGAGCTATAGAAAAGCAGATGGGCGACGTCGGGATATCGCCGGGATACAAAGACACTGTGGATTTCATTACGACGAAACAGCCGATATCCGTCACGGGAGCGGAGCTGAAGCGTGAGGGCAAAGGTCATCAGGCGTTCATAAGCGACATACTGCCGCTGTACCCTCTCGGCGAAGTCAGCCTCAAAAATCCGGACGATGCGGAACGGACCATAGAGAACGGTTCATCGTTTTATCTGAGGAATATAAAGATGGAGGCCTCCGACAATAAGGACGGAGATTTCTACGGATTCAGTAACAACAAAGGAAGCTGGTCCATCGTAGACGATAAGGGAAATCAGATCAAATCGTCCGATGTGATATCGCTGACGAAGAACAGCAACGGCGACTATGTGGTGAAAGGCCTTGCAAAGGGCACTGCAAGGGTAAAATATTTTGTCGGCAGCAAGGACTACAGGATATATTCCGACAAGTCAGAGGAGAGCAAGCCATCGACATATGTTTACACGGATCCCGCCGATGTGAGCACGCCGGAGATCGAGATCACTGTCACAGGTCAGGCGGCAGCAGACAACAGCAAGTCGAAGAACACGAAAGACAATGCAGCGGATAAGAAGACCGGTGCGTCCGGCAGCAAGTCAGATGGTGCAAAATCTTCCGGCGGCAGCGGATCTGCGGACGACAATGATTCTCCGAAGATCACCGATACAGACAAGAATCAGATACTCGGCACGCTGGACTGCAGTGCGGGACAGTGTTCCGTCGCACAGGCGGTGCTCTTCCTGAAGAACAGCATGGATGCAGAGTCGGATCTCAGCGAGCAGATATACACCAGGGCGCTGATGCAGCTGGCATCAGATCAGATCGACAGCAATGACACCCATGCTAAATGCGAGATAGACGCCATCGTCTGGGGTGCGAAGGCCGGCCTTTTCGATGAGATGGATCGCGGCATGCTGGCGTCCCAGAGCGGCATCACCGAAGTTGAGTTCGCGGAGATCGCATACAAAGGTGCGGTGCTGAACGGTGACGATGTGAGCTGCGATGACATCATCGGCGACTACGCCGGCGCGGACAGCCTCGACAGCTATGAGAAAAAAGCAATGAACTGGGCCATAGGCAAAGGTCTGCTTTCGGACAAAGAGAGCAGCTCGAAAAAACTGGAACCGGACAGGATACTGAGCGATTCCGAAGCCGCAGCGTTTTTCAAATAAATAACAACGGAACATAACAGAGCATGATATGGATCGCGATCATGGAGCCGCAGCAGCCGGTCCCCTGATCGCGATTTTTTCGGTGGCGGCCCGGTCTGCATCCACATGCGGATATGGCATGAGGATGAACAGCGACATTAAATACATGTCGCACTTCTGACTGTATGAATACCATAGCGGCGAGCGGCGATCTGTGGTAGACTTGGATATAGAGACATGCGGAGGCGATGAGACAGACTGACCGGGAGTGAGCAGCAGTGCAGCTGCAGCCAAATTCTCTCTGAAACCTCTATACAATTTTACAGAATGATGCTATAATAATAAGTTGAAAAAATACGTGAAAAACAGGAGTCAAACATGTTCGATAAATTGGATTTTATAACTGGTAAATACGATGAACTGGCGCAGAAAGTCTCTGACCCGGAGATCATAAACAATCAGCCGGTATGGCAGAAATATGTCAAGGAGATGGGCGAGATAGAGCCTATCGTAAAAAAATACAAGGAATACAAGAAGGCCAGGGCTGACATGGCTGATGCGAAGGAGATGCTGGAAGACGGCGATGATGAGATGCGCGAACTGGCTAAGATGGAGATATCGGAGTTGGAAGACACCATCAGTCAGCAGGAGGAGGAGCTCAAAGTCCTGCTGCTGCCTAAGGATCCTAACGATGAGAAGAACGTTATCCTGGAAATAAGAGCCGGCACAGGCGGAGACGAGGCAGCCCTCTTCGGAGCGGACCTGCTGAGGATGTATACGAGATACGCTGAAAGGAATCGCTGGAAAACAGAACTCATGGAAATAAACGAAACAGGTATAGGCGGCATCAAGGAAGCCGTGATGCTGATAAAGGGTAAAGGAGCATATTCCAGACTCAAGTACGAGAGCGGAGCTCACAGAGTACAGAGAGTTCCTGAAACAGAATCCAGCGGCAGAGTCCACACATCGGCGGCCACAGTGGCAGTGCTGCCGGAAGTCGATGACGTCGAAGTAGATCTCAATCCCAACGATGTCAGAGTCGATGTGTACAGAGCATCAGGCAACGGCGGACAGTGCGTAAACACAACAGACTCCGCGGTAAGACTGACTCACGAGCCGACAGGCCTCGTGGTGACATGCCAGGATGAAAAGTCACAGATAAAGAATAAGGAAAAAGCCTTCAAAGTACTGCGTTCCAGACTTTACGATCTGAAAATGCAGGAACAGAATAAAGAAATAGCAGACCAGAGAAAGAGCCAGGTAGGTTCCGGCGACAGAAGTGAACGTATCAGAACGTACAACTTCCCGCAGGGCAGAGTATCGGATCACAGGATAGGCATGACCATCTACAAGCTGGACAACTTCCTGGACGGAGACCTGGACGAGATAATAGACGGCCTCATCACCAGCGACCAGGCCGAAAAGATGAAGAATTTCTGAGAGACCTATCCCGATTTGCGAAAGCAAATCGATGGAAGGTCCTCCGTCAGAGGCACAGGGCTTCAGCCCGTGGTGCCTTACGACGCAAAGCCTGACAGATCACTATAATCTGGAGGAGAAAATAGGGACAGCGACAAAGGAGCGTTATCCCGATTTGCGAAAGCAAATCGATGGAAGGTCCTCCGTCAGAGGCACAGGGCTTCAGCCGGCAGGCATTGCCGGTATATATAAATCAGGAGAAAGCATATGAACACGAAAATACTTTCCACAAACAAGGAAGATATAGCAAAGGCAGCTGTGATCCTGCGACAGGGCGGGCTGGTGGCGTTCCCTACCGAGACGGTATATGGTCTCGGCGCAGATGCACTCAGCGAAGAGGCGGTAGGCAAAGTCTATGCGGCCAAGGGAAGGCCCAGCGACAACCCGATGATCGTCCATATAGCCAGAGCCAGTGATCTCGGCAGACTGACGCCTATGCTCAGTCCCGACATCGTGACACTGGTGGAGAATTTCTGGCCCGGCCCGCTGACACTGGTGCTGAAGAAAAAAGACGGCATACCGGACAGGACCACCGGCGGGCTGGACACAGTGGCAGTGCGCAT
>CAJJPZ010000049.1 GCA_905193765.1 uncultured Eubacterium sp. | reverse complement strand
AGTTGCGACGGTGATACAGGAAATCGGAGATAAAATATTCGACAACCATTTCAGAGCCGGGGCGGAGATATCCCCCGGTGACAGGTTGTTCATATTCGAAAACGGCACAGGGAACATATGCATGGTCGAAAGTGGAGACGGAGAGCTCATCATACCACGGGCGGAGGACACAGACGCCGGGCCGGAAGACTGCATATATCTTTTTTCCATAGACGACGAGGCTTTTTACATGCTGAAGAGCAGCTGCCCGGTGCGGCTGCCCGAAGGTTTCGAGTATAAGTCGGCAAGAGTGCTCCGTAAAGGCAGGCCGAAGCATCTGTGCTTCGCTGCGATGACGGCGTGCCATCTGAACACATGGTACCGCAGCAGCAGGTTCTGCGGCAGGTGCGGTGCGGAAGCGGAATACGGACAGAAGGAGAGGATGATGCGCTGTCCTCACTGCGGCAATGTGATATTCCCGCGGATAAACCCTGCCGTCACAGTGGCCCTCACCCATGAGGACAAACTGCTGGTGACCCGGTACAGCGGCAGACAGCAGACGAATCTGTACGCGCTGATCGCCGGATTCGTGGAGATCGGAGAATCGGCGGAAGAGTGCGTGGCCAGGGAAGTCATGGAGGAGGTAGGTCTGAAGGTGAAGAACATCAGATACTACGGATCCCAGCCCTGGGGCTTCGCAGGGAACCTGCAGATCGGATACACCGCCGAAGTGGACGGTAGCGCAGATATCGTCCTGGACAGAGATGAGCTTTCGGAGGCTTTTTTCATTTCCAGAGACGAACTGGAGGAAAACTCTGTCAGACCTGCGCTGACGCAGGAGATGATAGAGGAGTTCAGGTGCGGCAGACTGTGAAGGAATGACCGGATGTGACGTGTGATGCTCAGGTTCCATATATTCTGATTGAAAACATACCCTCTGTGATGATATAATCAAAAAGATTGCACTTATTATCATGCATCAGAAGGAGAAGTTTTTATGGAAAGAGAAACGTTAAAATCCAGACTTGGATTCATTTTATTATCTGCGGGATGTGCCATAGGTATAGGTAACGTATGGAAGTTCCCGTATATGGCAGGTCAGGGCGGAGGAGGAGCTTTCGTCCTGTTTTACTTCGTATTCCTCATCATACTGGGACTGCCTATCATGAGTATGGAGTTCGCAGTGGGCAGAGCCAGCCGCAAGAGTCCGGTAAAGGCCTATCAGGCTCTGGAGAAACCAGGCAGCAAGTGGCATATACACGGATATCTGACACTGGCAGGCTGTTATCTGCTGATGATGTTCTATACGACGGTAGCGGGCTGGATGCTGCACTATTTCTATCTGACTGCAGCAGGAAAGTTCGAGGGAGCCGATTCCGGTGCTGTTGCAGATACCTTCACAGGTATGCTTGCAAGTCCGGGGATCATGGCTTTCTGGATGATCGTCGTAGTCTGCGTATGTATTTTCGTATGCGTCAGAGGTCTTCAGAACGGACTGGAACATATAACCAAGATAATGATGATAGCGCTGCTGGCTATAATGGTGATACTGGCGATAAACAGTTTCTTCATGCCGGGAGCGAAGGAAGGTCTCAGCTTCTATCTGCTGCCTGATTTCGGTCGTATGAAAGACGTTGGAGTCATGAACACGCTGGTAGGCGCCATGAATCAGGCGTTCTTTACACTGAGTCTCGGCATAGGCGCAATGGCTATATTCGGAAGCTACATCGGCAAGGATCATTCTCTGCTGGGAGAATCTGTAAGGGTAGTGGTACTGGACACATTCGTTGCCATAACTTCGGGACTGATAATATTCCCAGCCTGCTTCACATACAATGTAGATCAGACTTCGGGACCAAGCCTCATATTCATCACACTGCCTAATATCTTTGCGAACATGGGTCTGGGCAGATTATGGGGAAGCCTGTTCTTCCTGTTCATGTCATTTGCAGCACTTTCCACAGTTCTGGCTGTTTTCGAGAACATCATATGCTGCGGTATGGAGATAACAGGATGCAGCAGGAAAAAGTCAGGCATCGTGAACCTGGTTCTGATAATAGCACTGTCGCTGCCGTGCGTGCTGGGATACAATCTCTGGAGCTGGGACGGATTCGCTGTGTTCGGAGGAGCGATCCTGGATGTGGAGGACTTCCTTGTGAGCAACATATTCCTGCCGCTGGGTTCTCTTGTATACTTGCTGTTCTGTGTCACAAGATACGGATGGGGCTGGAAAAACTTCAAAGAGGAAGCCAATACGGGCCACGGACTCAAGGTCCACGACTGGATGAAACCGTATCTGACATATATACTGCCGCTGATCGTACTGTTCATATTTGTGTTCGGTATATATGACAAATTCTTCGCTTGATACGTCATGCTGATGTGATAGTGTGAGTATAAAAATAATGTTTAGTGCATAAATACACATCAAATGCAACCGAAAATATCACAATACAGATCCAGGGGATCCGCGTTGCAAAATACTGAAAAATCAGTAATTTACAACGCGGATCTTTTATGTTTGAATGAAAGAAGAATCTTGACGATTTTAAGCATATGCAGTATAATTATTAAGCATGTCGTATATTTATCAATCGGCCGCAAAAGCCCGGAAAATGATACGGATCCGGCGTGCGGACCGCAGAGATGAATTCATAAATAGGAATATTTTGCTCAGGTTTCCCACAGAGGGAAGGGGAGCATTGATCAGGAGGTTGCAATGGCAAAGGTAAAGCTGGATGTCAGCAGGTGCAAGGGATGTTTCCTCTGTACCAGCGTATGTCCCCGTAAAGTGCTGATACCGTCAGATGAACTGGGACATAAGGGGTTCGGATTAGTCAAGTTGGATGAAAGTAAGGAATGTATTGGTTGCGGAGCGTGTTTCAGGATGTGCCCTGACTACTGCATCGAGATCGAAGAATAGAAGGAGGCGTGAGAAATGGCTAAGAAATTGATGAAGGGCAACGAAGCCCTTGCAGAAGCCTGTCTGCGTGCCGGATGCAGGTTTTTCAGCGGATATCCGATCACTCCGCAGACAGAGATACTGGAATATCTGTGCTGGAGAATGGATGAAGTCGGCGGCGACTGCGTTCAGACTGAATCCGAACTGGCAGGAGTTAATATGCTGCTGGGAGCAGCTGCAGCAGGCGCCCGTGCACTGACAACTACTTCAGGCCCGGGATTTTCACTGAAACAGGAAGGTATATCATACCTGTGTGCCAGCGACGTTCCTGCAGTAGTAGTAGATGTTATGCGTATAGGCTGCGGTCTCGGTGACATTTTCATGGGGCAGGGAGACTACTGGCAGCTCACACGCGGCGGCGGACACGGTGATTACAGGACTATCGTGCTGGCTCCATGCAGCGTGCAGGAAAGCGTCGATATAGCATACGGTGCTTTCGACCTTGCAGAGAAATACCGTCATCCGGTGATCATCGCATCGGACGCAACTATCGGTCAGATGATGGAGCCTGTTGAAATGCCTGAAATGATCGAACATGACATAGATAAATACGACTGGGCTGTAAAGCCACGTCTTGAAGGCGAACCGCAGAGAGCTATCTGGAACCGTTACTGGGACTGGGAAGACGGCGGTCACAAATATCCTGCATATCTTCTTGAAAAGTACACAAAGATGGAGGAGGAAGAGCAGAGATGGGAGTCAGTCCAGACTGAAGATGCGGAATTCATACTGGTGGCATACGGCACCAGTGCCAGAGTTGCAAAGTCTGCTGTGATCCGTGCCCGCAAGGAAGGCATCAAAGCTGGTCTTATCAGACCGATCACGCTCTGGCCTTATCCTGAGAAAGCATTCGCAGAGCTGGGGAATCAGGTCAAGGCTTTCCTCGATGTAGAGATGAACATCCTGGGACAGATGAAGGACGATATCATCCTGGCCGACGGGAACAGACATCCGGTGGAACTTTACAGCGAATACTGGGACAATATCAATGAGATAAAGATCGTAGAAAAGCTTAAAGAAATGGCTGACAGGTATTAAGGAGGTGCCTCGAATGGATTTTAAATTACCAAAAGATTTAGATATGAAACAGCAGGCATCATGGTGTCCGGGCTGCGGACACGGTATCGTCTGCCATGCTATAACTGAAGCAGTTGAAGAGCTGGGTGTAAGTGACAGGATAATAACAGTTGATGATGTGGCCTGCGGACAGTTCGGTCAGTTTGCGATGAAGTACAATACTATCATGGGTGCTCACGGCAGGACTATCGCCACTGCAGCAGGCGTCAAGCATGCGAGACCTGACGCACTGGTGATCGCACGTCCGGGTGACGGATCAGCGTACAGCATCGGTATCGAATCGACACTGTACAGTGCGATAAGAAACGAGAACATCCTGGCAATAGTCATCAACAACAGCGTGTTCGGGATGACAGGCGGACAGATGTCTCCGACATCACTGCCGGGAATGAAGACTGCAACTTCGCCTTTCGGACGTGATGAGTGCAAGAACGGCAGCATGATGGATATCGCAAAGATACTGGGCCAGACAGATATGGCATATCTTGCACGCTGTGCTGTCAACAGTCCGGCCAACATAGAAAAGACCAAGAAGGCTATAAAGAAGGCTCTGACGAAGCAGATGAACGGCGAGGGATTCTGTCTCATAGATATACTGAGCCCATGTCCGACAAACTGGAAGATGTCAGAAGTCGATGCCTGCGAATTTATAAAAACTACACAGAGCAAGTATCTCCCGTTAGGAGAGTTCGTGGACAAGGGAGGTAATGAATGATGAAAGAAATAATCTGTTCAGGAATCGGTGGACAGGGTGTTCTGGTTGCCGGCAACATCCTTGCGGATATAGCAATGGAAGACGGACTCAATGTTTCATGGTATCCTTCATACGGCTTCGAAATGCGTGGAGGAGCAGCAAACTGTGAACTGAAGATAGGCGAAGGAGACCTGCAGAGCCCCTACTGCCTCGAAGCCGACGTTCTCTACACCATGAGTGAATGTGCGATAGACAGATTCGAAGACAGACTCAAACCGGGCGGTACGCTTCTGATAAACAGCAGTATCGTAAGCGAGGAGCGCAAGTACCGTGATGATATCAAAGTCATCAAAGTACCTGCAACTGAAATCGCCAATGAATGTAAAAACGGAAGGGGCACCAATATCGTTATGCTGGGAGCCATGGCGGCAGCATCGGAACTGTTCGATCTGGATCACATAAGAAACGGTGTCAGGAATTACTTTGCAAAGAAAGGCAAAGACAACCCTAAGAACGATCAGTGCTTCGATATGGGGGCAGAGGCTGCTCTCAGACAGCTTTGATAATACGGAATGGAGCGTTAAGAAAGATGGATAATAAAATGTTACCTCTGCAGGGAGTGAAAGTCGTGGAAATGGCTACAGTAGTAGCTGCTCCGACAACTGCCCGTGTACTCTGCGCCTATGGTGCGGAAGTCATCAAGGTGGAGACTCTCGACGGAGATGTGATGCGTGTTGCGGGAACCCACGAGTTCACACCGTATGAGGACGACTGCAACCCGCTGTTCACGATACATAACAGCAACAAGAAATTCATCTCACTGAATTTCAAAAATGAAGAGGGAAAGAAGATCCTGATGGATCTCATCGCAGATGCAGATGTGTTCATCACAAATGTCAGGGAAAAGTCCCTCGCCCGCAACGGACTCGATTATGAAAGTCTCAAGGCTGTGAACCCGGGACTTGTATACGGTCACTTCAAGGGATATGGCGATAAAGGTCCTTCAGCCAATGACCCGGGATTCGATATCAGCGCATTCTGGCTTCGTTCGGGGCCGCTGGCTGACTGGTCCACTGAAGGGTCGTTTCCGTTCCTGCCGACATATGCATTCGGTGACATGGTGACAAGTTCAGCTTTTCTTGCCGGGATCATGATGGCACTTTATGCCAGGAAGGAGACCGGCAAAGGCACCAAGGTCGATACGTCACTGTTTGCCAGCGGGATATGGTGCAATGCTATCGGTGTTGTTCAGACACAGTTTGACAGGAAGCATCTCAACCCTGATCCTCTCAGACCTACAGATCCGTTCAATCAGACATACAAGTGCAAGGATGGTAGATGGATCGGCGTATACTGCAATGAGTACGAGATGGACAGAGAAAAATGGTACGGCCTTTTCGGCATACCTGAATTCGCTGACGATCCTGATTACGCCAGCATTCAGATCATGCAGGACAACGGCAAGATCGAAAACATCATCACGATATGCAACGGCATCTTCCTGACGAAGACAGCACAGGAATGGAGAGACTATCTCAGTGCCAACAACTGTGCCTGCGAGATCATGAAGGAGTCATGCGAAGTGAGCAAAGACCCGCAGGCTATCGAAAACGAGTACATGGTTCCTGTTGAATATCCTGACGAGGACCACACTACAGTGATGATGCCGAACCCGCCGATCGCATTCAGCGAATACGGCAGGCGCAGCTACAAGCCGACAGGCTGCATAGGAGAAGATACGGAAGAGATACTGACATCCATGGGATATTCTCCTGAACAGATAAAAGCCATGAAGGACTCCGGAGCGGTACGATAGTCCGACCTTTACTGAAGCACGGAGCATAGAAAACTATATGGAGAGATCATGAAACACAGATTTATTGCAAAGAGATACTGGAAAGATCAGAGCACTGCAATGGGGCAGTCAGACGTCCTTGCCAAATCATATGACGACGTCATTGACCTGAGCCTGGGAGATCCTGATCTGATAACACATCCGCTGATAATCGAAAAGGCTTTCGAAGATGCGAAAGCAGGACATACTAAATATACGGAGTTCAGGGGTGATCCCGAGCTGCGTCAGGAGATCAGCAGATTTTACAAAGAAGAATACGATATGGATGTGGCAGATGAAGAGATATTCGTCTGTACATCGGCATGCGAAGGTATGTACCTGGTGCTGGAATCAATACTGGACGACGGAGATGAAGTACTGGTACAGGCGCCGTATTTCACGCCGTATCCTCAGCAGGTGGAGCTTGCCAGAGGTATACCGGTGGAACTGCCTACATACGAGGAGGAGGACTTCCAGATAAACATCGAACGCATGGAAAGCCTCATCACAGAGCGTACCAAGGCTCTGCTGATAAACTCGCCAAGCAATCCTACAGGAAACTGTCTGACAGTGGAGACTATGCAGAAGATCGCAGAGATCGCAGAGAAGTACGATCTTATCGTCATAGCAGATGATATATACACATCTTTCAGCTATCAGAGCCCTTTTGTACCTTTCGCATCGCTGCCGGGCATGAAAGAGAGGACGATAATACTGAATTCTTTCTCAAAGAATTTTACTATGACCGGCTGGAGAGTCGGCAATATCATAGCACCGGACTATATCATAAAGATAATACAGCAGGTCAACGAAAACGTGGTTTTCACCGCACCTTCGATATCCCAGAGAGCAGCGATCCATGCACTGCGTCACAGGGATGAAGTGCAGCCTGCCATGATAGAAGAATACAAAAAGAGGGTGTTCTATTCGGCGGAAAGGATCGCTGATATCCCTAAGATCAGTGTCATAGATCCGCCGAAGGGGACTTTCTACCTTTTCATAAACATCAGGGAAACAGGCCTGACCAGTGTCGAGGCTTCCGATATGATACTGCGTGAAGCCCATGTGCTGACGCTGCCTGGCGATGCTTTCGGAAACTGCGGTGAAGGGTATATCCGTATCGCATGCACATGCAGCATCGATGTTCTCGGAGAGGCTTTCGACAGGATAGAAAGAGTCATGAAAGCACGGGTGTAGGATATGGATAAACAGAAGAAAACTGATATCAAAAGGGCATCGGTGGATAAACCTATATCCATCGTATGTATCGCACTGATACTGGCTTTCGTGGTCATGGTCATAACGAAGCCTGATGCCACACTGAACACAGTCAGTGTGATATTCGATTATGCTACAGCAGTGTTCGGTGTCCCGATACTGTGGTTCGTGTTCATCGGACTGTTCATATGTCTGTATCTGGCTTTTGGCAAGTACGGCAATATCAAGCTGGGAGACGGAGAACCGGAATATTCCATGTTCAGTTACATCGCCATGATGATGTGTGCAGCGCTGGCGGCTACAGCAGTATACTATTCCTTCATAGAATGGTCTTTCTATCTTGCTGATCCGGCATTCGGCATAGAACCGTATTCCAGAGAGGCAGCGGAATTTTCACTGGCCTATGCGTTCTTCCACTGGGGTTTCGCTGTACAGGTGATATTCGTACTGATTGGCGTGTGCATGGCATACGGATTTTATGTGAAAAAGATCCCGCATCTAAGAGTGAGTGCTGTGTGCGAGGAAATGATGGGAGACTTCAGGTACAAAAAGATCCTGGGCAGGATCATAGATGCACTGACTATACTCAGTGTAATCGGAGGCGTCGGAGTAGTTTCCATGGGCGTGGGTGTGCCGATAATATCGGCTGCTATATCGAAGATATTCGGTGTCGAGGCGACTTTCGCAGTGAATCTCATAGTACTGCTGATAGTGGCGGCGGTATTCACGTTCACTTCCTTCATGGGAGTAAGGAAAGGTATGAAAAGGCTCAGCGATATGACACTTTACCTTGCCATCGCCATCATGACTTTCATACTGATATTCGGACCTACGAAATTCATCGTGAAGAACTTTACATACAGCTGCGGCAAGATGCTTTCGAATTATGTGGATATGAGCCTGTTCACAGATCCGATAGGGAACAGCGGGTTCCCTGAGATAAATACCATATTCCTGTTCACGCTGGCATTCAACTACGCAGCGCTGATGGGGATATTCATTGCCAAGATATCAAAGGGCAGGACCATCAGATCACTGGTGCTCAGCTGTCTGGGCGGCATAAGCGTCGGGACATGGATCATGTTCGGTATCAACGGCAGCTTCGGTCTCAATGCAGAACTTACTGGACAGTTCGAACTGTCAAAGATGGAAAACATGCAGGCCGGTCTGATGGATCTGCTGGGGACTCTTCCGCTGGGCAAGGTGGTGCTTCCTGTAGCGTTCGCCCTGGTGACCATAGGGTTCCTGGCAACGTCACTGGATTCGGCATCATTTGCTATTGCCATAGCAGGCTCGAAGTCTCTTGACGATAACGGCAATCCCAATACTGCATTCAGGATGATGATGTGTCTGGTCCTGGTGCTGATACCGATGGCGCTGCTGTTCACAGGCGCACCGTTCTCAGCTGTCAAGACTATATGCATAGTCCTTTCCATACCGTTCCTGTTCGTCATACTTGGGATGCTGATCGGATTATTCAGATGGCTCAAATCGGACAGTGTTGAGAGACAAAAGACCGGTGAATGATATATAAAAAACAGAATATCAGGGTGTTGCAAAACGCCCGTTCGTGGTAAAATGATAATCGGAGGGGAGCACAGCATCCCCTCTGTTTTGTTTTTTGAATGATGAAATCGGAAAGAGCAGGTAAATATGGCACTGACACTGGAAAATGCATTGAAATTCGGAGGACTGTTCGGTTCTACTGTGATAGCCGGAGCCCGGTAAACCTGTTGAAAATATCAGTGTTCTTGAGATCGCAGACAGCAGTATATCTAAATGGGTGGAAAAGAATCAGCTTTATATCACTTCGTTTTATGCGATCAGAAATGACATACAGCAGCAGAAAGTGGTGATAAAGGCACTTTACGAAAATGGAGGCTGCGGTCTTATTCTGTGCAATGTCGGGATGCTGCTGCAGAGCATCGATGATGAAGTGATAGATTACTGTGATAAGGTAGGATTTCCTTTGATCCAGGCACGGGCAGATGTTTCGTATATAGAAATAATGACACCTATCATCAATGAATTGTTTGTAAGCAATTCGATAAAACCGGCAATGAACAGTGATGATGACAGTGGTTTCCTGGATATAATCATCAATGAAGAAAAGACTGAAAATGTTCTGAGAGAATTCAATCGAAAGTTATCCAGGAGAATATCTTATTATGATATATATGGAAGGCTTGTATTCGGAGAAGAGGACTCGGAAGAAACTCAATGGGAACTGGAATACCTTAATGAGAATTTCAACCATATTCTTTATTTGTGCAGCAGGAGAGGCTATGCAGTGATCGAATCCAGAGGAAAGAACAAGCTCTTTGCACTGATACGATCTCAGAGAAATCTGTTTGGTGTGCTGATCACAGATCATGTGGGGACAGAGGATCCTGAGGAAACTCTTTTGAAAAAACTGACGATACCCTGTGCTCTGCTTCTGGGGAGAAGAGACAGGGTGGCAGATTATCAGGAAAGAGAGAAAGAAGAATTCATAACTGATCTGATCACGGGGAATTTCGCTTCGGAAGAAATAGCACAAAAGAGAGCTGGAGAAATCGGTTTCAGCAGAGAGTCTGTTGACAGGCTTGTTATAGTCAATATCAATACGCTGCACAGAATGTCAGATAAAAAGAGGCAGTCAGATATCCAGCTTTATATAAAAAACACACTTATGCCACGAATCATACGATTTATGAAATCTTTCGGTTCAAAGAACTGGTGTGTGTCAAGAAGTGATATCATCCTTGTTTTTGTAAGCAGCAACGAATTGAAGATCACAATGGATGTTTTCTGTGATAAACTCATGGAGATTTTCAGGACCGGTTCATTGAGCCTGTCGGTTTCGATAGGAATAAGCAGGATGATCGACAGTCCGGTAAATATTCCGGATGCATATTCAGAGGCATATAAAGCAGCGATACTGGGACGTGAAAGCTATGGACCAGAGCAGATCATTTTTTATGATCAGGTGTGGTTCTTCAGTCAGATACTTGATATGAGCAGAAACAAGGAGGCAAAGGAAGCACGATACTGGTTGCTCAGGCCTCTTGAAGATTATGATAATGAGCACGGCACGAATCTTGTCTATACATTAAAGCGATTGATTTATAACAGCGGTAATGTGCAAAAAACCGCGAAGGAACTGTATATACATAAAAACACAATGCTTCAGAGGAAGAACAGGATCATCGGACTTCTGGGATATTCGCCGTTTGAGATGCCGCATCTTTTAAACTTGCTTATGGCGCTGGAGATCAAGGATGCTGAAGATACCAAAACGGATGAATGGTATAAGGACGGGCTGATAAAGTAATTGACCGCCTGTTATGTGCAAACGCACATAACAGGCGGTATTTTTGTAGGATGACTTTACGATGACAAAGTGGAAGAAAAAGTATAAAATGCTGTGCATAAGAATTAGCAGGATCATGAAAAACGGAGGTAAATGATGTCGGAAGAAAAAAATAATTTAGCATATAATGACAGTGATAATGCGATTCATCGTGTGCCAGACAATCAGAGAAAAGGGTTCATATCGATTGCAGCAGTAGCCGCAGGCTTCTGCATATGCATGTCAGGGCTGTATACGGGAGCCGCGATTGCTTTTGGGCTGTCATTTAAAAACGCAATTATCGCAGCGGTAATAGGAAATGTGATTTTGAGTTTGTATGGTGGTGCGATCGGTGCTGCAGGAGCAAAAGAAGGTGTTGCATCAGCGATGCTTTCAAGACATAGTTTCGGTATGCAGGGATCGAAATTCGTCGGTGTGCTGCTTGCAGTGGTAATGCTCGGATGGTTTGCTGTACAGGTCGGATTTTTTGGAACAACGATGCAGGCTTTGTTCCCGGGCGGCGGCTTTATTACATCGCGTTATGTTGCAGCAGCCTGGGGCGGGATACTGATGATGTTCACAGCATATTACGGGTATAAAGGTCTTAATATACTGAGTTATATAGCAGTTCCGGCTGTGGGGATACTTGCAGTTATCGGAATGGTGTTCGCAGTGAAAGGTGCAGGTGGTATCGAGATCCTTGCTGATGTGGTTCCCCGTGAACCTATGACGGTAGGAGCCGCAATAGTAGCTGTCGTTGGTTCGTTCGCAGGTGGTGCATCTGCACAGGCTGATATCACACGTTATGCCAGGACTCCCGGGGTGGCCTGGGGCGGAACGGTATTCGGTTATCTGATAGCCAACTCGTTTATCGTGCTTGCAGGTTATGTCGTTACTGTTGCGACAGGAGAGGATGAACTTCCTGTTGCGTTCATTGCAATGGGAATGGGTGCAGCCGCATTGATCATACTGATACTTGCACAGTGGACGACCAATGACAATAACCTTTACACCGCCAGTCTGGGACTTGCCAATGCGATACCTGTATCCAAGAAGAAACTGGTGGTCATCACCGGTATATTAGCTACGATCGTTGGTGCAATGGGACTTGCAGATTACTTCGTGACATGGTTGTCGATCCTCGGTGTAGGAATCCCTCCTGTTGCAGGTGTAGTGATCTGTGACTACTATTTCCTTAAAAGCAGGCAGTATGAATATGGCACAGGAACGAAGTACTGTCAGGTCAATATCTGGGCCTTCGCTGCTCTCGCAGTGGCTGCAGTGATCGGGTTCACGGTAAATTGGGGGATCGCATCTATAAACTCACTGGTGGTTGCAATGGTACTGTACTTCATATTCATGAAGGTTTTCGGATTGAGGGGAATAGGTATCATTGGTGAAAATATAGAAAAATAATTTAAAGGAATCAGAAAGAAGGGAATTTTATGCCTAGATACAGAGACTTAGAATTAGCAAATGCATGTTACAAATTAATGCATGACCTGGTACAGGTGAAAAAAGGTGAAAGTGTACTGATCACAACAGACACGAAACCGGATTTTGGTATCATAGAGGAGATGGCCAAAGCAGCAGAACTTCTCGGTGCAAAAACAATGATAGCATATCATTCAACCCCGAAGGGATATGGTGCACTGACGATGCCATACCTTCCGGATCCACTCAAAGCATGTGTTGATCAGACAGATGTATGGGTCGAAATGAATGACCAGTGGCTGCTGTACTCACCGATCTGGGATAAGGCAGTCACAAATGGCAGAACGAGACAGGTAATGCTGGGAGGCCTTGCAGTGGATCAGTTCGTGCGCTGCATAGGAGAGGTGGATCTTGAAGCACAGTTGAAATTCCAGGATAAACTTGCAGGAATGACAAAGGCAGCCAGACATATGAGGATCACAAATGCAGCAGGAACAGATATTGAGTTTGATAATGATCCGGACAGACCAGTCACGAATGAGGGGGACTACAGTCTGCCGGGCGGACATTTCCTCATCGGCCAGATAGGCTGGGCGCCAAAAGAAGAAACTATCAATGGTGTGATAGCCTTCGACGGAACGATTTCAGGTGGAGGAGATGCTGAACTTGGATTCCTGGAAGAACCAGTGAAGTATATTGTTGAGAAAGGCAGGATCCAGGATATCGTCGGCGGATGGCAGGCAGAAAAATTAAAAGCATATTATGCACAGCTGGGGGATCCTAACATGTACATAGCAGCACATATATGTTATGGTATCAATCCGAATGCACAGCTTGAAGGATGTACGACAGAAGATGAGCGTATATGGGGAAGCACACAGTGGGGATTCGGTCACCAGGGATCCTGCTACTCAGGAGGTGCTCCTAGAAATGCGGTGAGCCACATCGACGGTATCTGTAAAGACTGTACGATCTATCTTGATGGAGAGATGATACTTGAAAACGGTAAATACATACATCCGGAACTGGCAGAACTTGCAGCTAAGTTAGGAAAGTAAACAAATATCATAAGAAACTCTCTGTTTACAGGGAGTTTCTTTTTCAGGGAGGATATATTTATATGAAGAAGATAAAAATATGTGCGGATCCGTTCCCTCCATACCAGTATATAAATGATAATGGTGAAGCAGAAGGTCTGGATCACGAATTGATAAATGCTGCATTTAATGATGCGGGATATAGCATGGATATAAAAATCGCACCGTGGAATGAAGTGATAGATGCTTTTGAAAAAAAAGAATATGATGCATTATTTCAGGTTCAGGATACTCCGGAAAGAAGAAAAAAATA
>CAJJPZ010000048.1 GCA_905193765.1 uncultured Eubacterium sp. | reverse complement strand
GGCAATATCAGAGACGTGCTGCCGTTCCCGAGAACACCGAAGTCAGCGGACTTCTAAACAAAAAATATCCACCATCAGGAACCGGTGCAGAACCGGATCTCCGATGGTGGTTTTTATTTTTGGTTTTGATACATGATAACGGCTCATTCCTCCGTGTCGGTCATATATTCCAGGATATCCCCTGGCTGGCAGTCCAGGACCCTGCAGATCTGTTCCAGCGTGGAGAACCTTATAGCCCTGGCTTTGTTGTTTTTCAATATGGAAAGGTTGGCAGGAGTTATCCCTATTTCTTCGGCAAGCTGACCTGAAGACATCTTGCGTTTTGCCATCATCACATCAAGATTCACTAATATGCTCATCTTCAGCCACCTCCCTATATCGTGAAGTCGTTTTCCGACTTGATGCGTACTGCTTCACTGAATACGTTCTTGACCACCCTCAGTATGAGACCGGTGAATGCTCCGAATGCCGCCACCAGCGCCAGTATATGATAATAGTATGTGCAGCCCGCTGCCAGTGCGGCAACGCCGAAACAGCACCATGAGATGGTGCGTATGTACCGCACGTTGGCGTCGGTGAATATAAGATTTTCAGATATGTTTGAAAGAAGTCTGTGCAGGAATATCAGCGCAGTCAGCCCCAGCACAGTACATATGTATATCATTATCATGAACGGTATGATATCTGAAATATGTCTGTACGGTCCGTATGACATGAGCAGGCTGTATTTAAGATACACGGGAAGCAGTACAGCGGCAACAAGCGTCATGGCCATCGCTATCTTGGTGCAGATCAGTGACAGTATAAGTGATTTCTGTGAATTCCACATCTCGATCCCCTCTTTTCGATTCATTATTTTTCAGTGTAGGTTTATTATGGCAGTGGCATTAATGCTTGTCAATAATAATTTATCGAATAACGATAAATTATGTTCCTGAAACGATAAACGCTCGGATCATTTTCGTTTTATTATTTTTTGACAGGCACATTGATAAAAAAAGTAAATTATAGTATTATTAATAAATTAGGGGTTAAAATCTTTATGGGAAAGAATGTATGTGCGTTGATATGAAAGAAGGATGATTGAATGAAACTGTTGAATCTTATAGAACATTTTAAATACACTGTCCTTAAGGGAGACACATCTATCGATGTGGATAAAGTCATATTTGACTCAAGAAAAGCAGAGCCGGGGGCGTTGTTCGTATGCATATCCGGTGCTGTCACCGACGGACACCGTTACATACAGGACGTAGTATCAAAGGGCACCAGGGCTGTTATAGTCGAAGGCACTGAACATGATATATCAGCAGTACCAGACGACGTGACCGTAATAGCTGCAGATGATACGAGATATGCGCTGGCATGCGTATCGGCTGCATGGTTCGGACTCCCTGCGCAGCAGCTGAAGACCATAGGGATAACAGGCACAAAGGGAAAGACCACCACAACGTATATGGTGAAGTCGATCCTGGAGAATGCGGGATATAAAGTAGGGCTCATAGGCACGATAGAAACCGTAATCGGTGACAAAAGCATACCGGCGTCAAATACCACACCGGAATCATATATAATACAGGAGTCCTTCAGGAAGATGGTGGATTCAGGCTGTGATGCAGTGGTCATGGAGGTTTCTTCGCAGGGACTGATGCTCCACAGGACATCGGGATTCGTATTCGATTACGGTATTTTCACCAATATAAGACCGGATCATATAGGACCTCATGAACACAAGGACTTCGACGATTATCTCAGATGCAAATCCATGCTGCTGAAGCAGTGCAGGGTGGGCATAGTGAACAGATGCGATCCGTATTACGACAGGATCATCGAGGGACATACATGTAAACTGGAAACATACGGCGATACGCCGGAGGCCGATATAAGGGCGGAGAACATAGAGCTGGTATCGAGACCGGGATATCTGGGCATATCATACGATGCAGCAGGACTGGTGGATTTTCATGTGGAGATAGATACGCCGGGAAAATTCAGCGTGTACAATTCACTGACGGCGATATCCATATGCAGACACTTCGATGTCAGCGAGGAGGACACGATAAAGGCTCTCAGGGATATCAAGGTGAAGGGCAGGATAGAGCTCATAAAGGTCAGCGATGACTTCACGCTGATGATAGACTATGCCCACAATGCCATGGCACTGGAGAGCCTGCTGACGACGCTGCGTGAATACAGGCCTCACAGACTGGTCAGCGTGTTCGGATGCGGCGGGAACCGTTCCAGGGACAGAAGATTCGAGATGGGAGAAACTTCAGGCAGACTGGCGGATCTGACGATCATAACGTCAGACAATCCGAGATATGAGGATCCGCAGGCGATAATTGATGATATAAAGACAGGTATAAGCAGGACTGACGGCAGATATGTCGAGATTATAGACAGAAAGGAAGCTATCGCTTATGCTATACACAATGGTGAGCCGGGAGACATAATAATACTGGCAGGAAAAGGCCATGAGACATACCAGGAAATAAAGGGTGTGAAGTATCCTATGGATGAAAGAGTCCTGATACAGGAGATACTTGAGGAAGATCGCCGCCTGTAGAAGACAGGCGGCAGTCGGACAATTATACCACTGACAGAAAGGAAATGACTATATAAATGGGTGTGACCGTTCTTTATCTGGGGATGACTGTCATCGGTTATTTCGCAGGAGCTATCATGAGGAAAAACGACAGGGATATGGGTTTTGCAGGTAAAGTACCTGTGTTCATTATTACGATACTGGTGTTCATAATGGGCAGCCGTATAGGCTCCGATGAAACCATCGTGAGATCTCTGGACACCATAGGACTGACAGCGCTGGGACTGACTCTTTTCATGATGGCAGGCAGTGTGGCGGCAGTATTCGCACTGCGGAAGGTCATGGGATTCGACAAAGAAGGAAGACGAAAAATCAGCGCAGATATGACGGGTGGACCCGGGATGCATACATCATCAGAGCAAAATGAAAATATCCCGGCAGATCCGGGCGCAGACACTGCGGCCTGTGAAGAGACAGGACAGGAGCCTGAAAGGGAAATGGTCAGGACCGATCATACCATGACGGTATGCATCGTGACCTCCGTTGCAGCGGGGATCGCGGCAGGTTATCTGATACTGCCGGACAGCTTCATTGAGATAACAGGGAGTATCATAGTCGTGGGACTCTGCCTGCTGCTGTTTTTCGTAGGCGTGGATATCGGTCTGGAGGGGACTATCATCAGGAGCTTCCGTGAAGCCGGATGGCGTATCGTGATATTCCCCTTTGCTGTGATAGCAGGGACTTTCATCGGAGCAGCCTCAGCATCGCTGGTGCTGCCCGTCGGCCTCAGGGATTCACTGTGTGTAGGCGCAGGCTTCGGATGGTACACGCTGGCACCCGCCATGCTCGCCGACTATTCGCTGAAGGTAAGCGCGCTTTCCTTCATGCACAACGTAATGAGGGAGATGATAGCGATACTTATCATACCGACAGTAGCGAAGAAAGTGGGATATATAGAATGTACCAGCCTTCCGGGAGCGGCAGCCATGGATATATGTCTGCCCATCGTTGAGGGCGCGACGAGAGGGGATATAGCGGTATATTCCTTCGTGACAGGAGCGGTGCTTTCTGCCGCGGTCCCGGTCATGGTCAGCATTCTGGCCGGAATATAAAATGAATATGAAATAAATTGAAAAGGAGATATACACCGATATGAACAAAATGAATGTTTTCAAAGGTAGTGACGAATACGTCGTTACGAATGAGCTGATGAACGCTGTAAATGTTTCCATAGCGCTGCAGAAACCGCTGCTCATAAAGGGAGAGCCGGGGACAGGCAAGACTATGCTGGCGGAAGCCATATCGAAGTCACTGGGTATGGAGCTGATAATCTGGGGGATCAAGTCCACCACCAAGGCGCAGGAGGGTCTGTATGTGTACGATACAGTACAGAGACTCTACGACAGCCAGTTCGGTGAAGGAAACGTCGGCGATATAAAGCAGTATATCAAGCTGGGCAAGCTGGGGGAAGCCTTCAACTCGGACAAGCAGGTGGTGCTGCTGATAGACGAGATAGATAAGGCAGACCTGGAATTCCCCAATGACCTGCTCTGGGAGCTGGATAAGATGGAATTTTACATCAATGAAACCAAGGAGACCATAAAGACGAAGCACAGGCCTATTGTCATCATCACATCCAATGCAGAGAAAGAACTGCCTGATGCGTTCCTGAGAAGATGCATTTTCCACTACATAGAATTCCCTGACCAGGAAAAGATGGCAGAGATAATCAAAGTGCACTTCGGAGATATAGACAGAAAGCTTCAGGAGAAGTCGCTGGACGCTTTCTATGAGATCAGGAAGATGGATTCGATACAGAAGAAGCCGAGCACATCAGAGCTGCTGGACTGGATACAGGCGCTGATGATAAGCGGCGTGGATATAAAGAACCTGTCTAAGGAAATGCCGTTCATAGGCGTGCTTCTCAAGAAGAACCAGGACATCGATACGATGGAAGAGATAAAGACCAAGGGTTATTCACTGAAGAGGTGGTAGCGGGATGTTTCTTGAATTCTTTTATTTACTTAGAGCAAAGGGACTGGATGTTTCGATAAACGAGTGGATGACCCTCATCGAAGCTCTGGACAAGGGGCTGGCAGGTTCATCGCTGACGGGATTCTACAACCTCTGCAGGAGCATACTGATAAAGACGGAAGCCGATTACGACAAGTTCGACGCAGTGTTCGCAGAGTATTTCAAAGGCATAGAGACTCCGGAGGAGCTTCCGGAGGAATTCTGGAATTGGCTAAACGAATCGGACAGGGAGAGAGCTCTGGATGATCTTGGAGACGTACAGAATTTCCCGAAGGAGCTGGAGGAACTGCTGCAGATGTTCCAGGATCGCATAAAGGAGCAGAAGGAAAAGCACGACGGAGGCAACTACTGGATCGGTACAGGAGGCACATCACCTCTAGGCAGGGGCGGCTACAATCCTGCGGGTATCAGGGTAGGTGGCAACAGCCGTCACAAATCAGCTGTGCAGGTGGCAGGCGAGCGTAAATTCAGGGACTTCAGACAGGATACGATACTGGATATCAGGCAGTTCCAGATGGCGTTCAGGAAGCTGCGCCAGTACTCATCCAGAGTCGAAGGCGAGAAGACCGAGCTGGATATCGACAGCACCATAGACGAGACCTGCGAGAATGCAGGTATGCTGAAGATAGTATACGACAAGCCTCGAAAGAACACCGTGAAGCTGCTGCTGCTGATAGATTCGGACGGATCCATGCTGCCCTACAGCAGACTGTGCAACAGACTGTTCCAGGCCGTGAGCAAGTCCAATCACTTCAAGGATCTGAAGGTATACTATTTCCACAACTGCATATACGACCATCTCTATACGACGCCTTACTGCAGACGCGGCGACTGGATAGAGACCGACTGGGTCCTGAGGAATCTGGACAGCGAGTACAAGGTCATATTCGTGGGGGACGCTGCAATGGCGCCGTCGGAGCTCTTCAGGCGCGGAGGCAATTCGTATATCGGACTGTGGAACGAGGAGCCGGGAATGATGTGGCTCAACAAGTTCAAGCGCAGATACAAGAAGCTTATATGGCTCAATCCTATAGAAAAGGAAGCGTGGCCATGGGCATACGGCGCTCAGACCATCGAGGCAGTTGGCGGCGTTTTCCCGATGTTCGAGCTGACCCTCGACGGACTTGACGCAGGTATAAAGAAGCTGCTGGTAAAATAGCAGATGATGATAAAATTTTTTCGCAGCGGGCTGCAGGCAGACATGCAGCCGGAAAGGAGAATCAAAATGGTAGTTCTTAATGTACATTATTTCACAAAACCGGGCAAAAGAGCTGAATTCTACGAAGCAGTGAACAAGCTGGAAGTACCTCAGAAATCCAGAGCAGAAGAAGGCAACATCAAGTATGACTACTACATGTCTATCGACAACGAAGACGAGATACTTCTGGTGGAGAACTGGAAGGATGAAGCTGCTTTCAGGTTCCATACAGAGCAGGCTCATTTCAAGGCACTGGGAGAACTCAAGGCAGAGTATGTTGAGGAGACAGTTCTCAAGAGATACGAAGGATAGATGATATGAGTTATTTGTAAAGATGTGCTTTACAAATAAATAAAAACCAGGTTTTAAAAACCGCAGACCGTTATATCAATGGGGGTCTGCGGTTTTTATTCTGCTGTTATCCGGGTATCGGGTATAACAGTCTGTGCATCATCACAGCTCCCACTGCGTATGATCTGTATGCAGCAGTTCGTGGGCTCTCTGTGACAGAGGCTTTTCGAGATATTCATCATAGGTCATCTGCACAGCCGGATTCTCATGGGAGAATCTTAGCGGTGCGGTATGTCGATGCCTACCATCTTCGCAGCTTCCATGATAGTTGTACCACTTTTGACGGATATTTTCTGGTCGTTGATAGTAAGTTTTACCATTGTTCTCTGCGACCTCCTTTCAGTGAGCTTATGCCGAATCTGTCGCACCGCAGACACCTGCTGGCTTCCTGTACGGCTTCTTCCAGACTCATGCCGTTCTCGATCTCAAGGAAGTCGCTGCCGCGATCCTTGGCGTATCTGAGTTTCAGCTCGGCGCGTCCGCATGGCTTGCTGTCCATGACTCTCGGTTCAGGGATGTCGATATCCTCCTCGGCGCTTATTCTGTGGTCATATCCCAGGTATGTATCTATATTTGCAGCGGCTACTTTGCCTGCGGCTATTGCGTTTATGACGGTGGAAGGTCCTGTCACACAGTCTCCCCCGGCAAAAAATCCGTCAACATCGTTGATGGCGCTGGATGATTCCGTTGCAAAGGTGTTCTTTACCACCGGTATGCCGTAGTTCTCGAACCCTTCCGCTTCAAGACCCTGGCCGATGGCGGATATGATGATGTGGCACGGTATGCGTTCCTCGGGAGCCTGTGCGGCAACGGGGCGGGGACGTCCGGAACTGTCGGATCTGCCGGCGATCTGCGGCTGGACCCACAGTGCTCTGACTCTGCCTGCGCTGCTACTCTCGATCCTTGATGGAGCCTTGAGTTCCAGCAGTGTACAGCCTTCAGCAACTGCGCCGTCGATCTCATCGGGAAGTGCTGTCATATCCTGACGTCTTCTTCTGTATACTATGCTCACTTCAGAGGCTCCCAGACGTTTGGCTGTTCTTGCCACATCCATGGCGACATTGCCTCCTCCGATGACGACTACCGCTTTGTTCCTGAAATCAGGCATGGCATCGTCGCCTATGCCCCGCAGCATCTCCACTGCGGGTATGACGCCTTTGCTGTATTCACCGTCTATGCCGATGGATTTATGAGTGTGCGCGCCGATGGATATGTAAACTGCATCGTAGTTCTCATTGATGGACCGTATCGTATCCTTGTCGTTGATATCACTGTCGGTCTCTATCTCCACACCCATGGACTGGATGGCGTCTATATCCCACTGCAGTCTCTCACGGGGCAGACGGTACTGCGGTATGCCGTATCTCAGCATGCCTCCGGGCTGGCTGCGCTTTTCGAAAATATGAACCTTGTGACCCATCAGTGCCAGGAAGTACGCCGCCGACAGTCCGCTGGGACCGCCGCCTATGACAGCGATCTTTTTGTCTGTATCATCCATAGGCGCTGGCACGAGCACCGTCTTGCTACAGTTGTCTATGGCGAAACGTTTGAGCCCTCTGATATTGACAGAAGTGTCTATCAGCTTCCTGCGGCATCTCTCCTCGCACGTATGCTCGCATATCAGCGCGCATACGGCAGGGAGCGGGTTGTCTTTTCTTATGAGACGCACAGCATCGTCGTATCGGCCTGCCAGTACCAGCGCCATGTATCCCGGAACATCCACTCCTGCAGGACATCCTGCGACGCAGGGCACAGGCTGCTTGGAATTCTGTATGCTCTGGGTGCATCTGTTCCTGCGCACATGTTCCTCATAATCCTCTCTGAATCCCGACATGCTCCTGAGGATTATGTCCGCAGCTTCCGAGCCTATGGCACAGTCAGATGAATCCTTTATGGCAGCAGCGGTGTTTTCTATAAGTGTCAGATCGTCCATCGAGTTCTCCGAGTCAAGCTCCAGCAGCTTCTCCATGAGTTCCAGCAGCTGACCTATGCCGACTCTGCAGGGAACACATTTGCCGCATGACTGTGCATGACAGAGTTTCAGGAAAGACTCAGCCATATCCACGGGACATTGTCCGGGAGGGCTCGCTGTGATACGGCGCTGAAGATCATCGTAGAGACTTTCAACGACTTTCTGCGACGCATCTTTCTGTTTAAAGTCAAGTCTGTTCATGTTCGTAATGTTCTCCTTTCAGGGTTTATTTTTGAATGATTTTAAATTATACCCTACACACCAAAAAAACAAAAATATCATAACGAATATCACAGCTCCAGTGACAGAATGATTGTTTTAAAATCTTCTGAAAACGGGACGGCCTGCGCCAATTAAACCTTGACACAGCCGAGTGTAAAATAGTATCATTAAGTAAATAAATAGTTCAGGTCAGACAGTGTGGAAGCCGGTGTGAGTCCGGCACTGTATCTCAGCAGCCGTGATATCATCGGAATATCGTCAATGATCCGGTGGTCAGTCGGTAGACGGGTCTGTTATCTGGAACGTTTTGTCTTCTGAGGTCAGACGGCGAGTTTTTTGTACGCAGCACCCGGGGGACAGGAGGGTGTTTTTTGTTGGAAAATTTCAGATAGTGAGAACAGGAGCAGACATGGAAACACGGAAAAAGAAGAAAGTGATGAATACAGTAATGGTGGCTCTGGTGGCAGTCATAGTCATATGCGGCGTCATGGCGGCAGGGTACATCAAGGGATGGTTCGGAGGCGGCGGCAGTGATGCAGCGGCAGAGGAAGTATCCGGTATAGTGAATATAGAGAGGAGCGGCGTGGCGTATACTCTTGACGACGGCACGAAGATAAAGTCGGGAGACCTGGTGGAAACGAAGTCAGGCTCATCGGCAGTGATAAAGGCAGGAAAGAATACATATGCGGTCTCGGAAGATACGCAGATCTCATTCAGCGGTATAGATGAAAAGAAACTTGCGCTGGAACTGGATGACGGAGAGACTTTCATCGCCCTGAAAAACGGCGGTGAATTCAATTCGATGGCTGCAGGAAAATGCAGTATAACCACCGACGGAGCCGTCTTTTCCGTGAATGTGCAGAAGGGCTCCATGGGAGTGAAGGTCTTCGAGGGCAGTGTGACATTTGAAAGCGGCAAAAAGACGAAGACTGCGAAGTCCGGTCAGGAAATAAGCGTTGCAGGAAAAAGCATAAATGTAGATAAACTGGACGTCAGATCGCTCAATGACTTCAATATCGCTCAGGCGAAAAAAGCAGACGGTGATTTCGACCTCTGCTTCAGTGCCGGCGATCTTGACAAGGTGGTGGCTGACAGGGAAAAGGAAATAAAGCAGGCTGAAAAGGAACAGAAAGCCCATGAACAGGAAGTCATAGCTGCGGGAGGTTCATCATCATCCTCATCGGCTTCGGGCTCGTCATCCTCGTCAGGCTCAGACAGCTCATCGTCAGATACTGGCAGCAGTGTGAAGACCTGCACCATATCCATAAAATGCACTACGATCCTGAAGAATATGTCGGATCTGACGAAGGGAAAGGAAAAATATGTCCCTTCCAACGGAGTCATACTGGCAGCGTCCACTGTGGAGTTCAGAGACGGTGAAAGTGTATTCGATGTACTGAAACGCGCATGCGATGCCACAGGCATACAGCTGGAATACGCATATTCTCCGGGATATGGCACCAACTATATCGAAGGTATAAACAATCTCTATGAATTCGACTGCGGAAGCCAGTCAGGATGGATATACAAAGTCAACGGATGGTCACCTAACTACGGAGCCAGTGGCTACAAGCTGAAAGGCGGAGAATCCATCGTATGGGAGTATACATGCAAGGGTCTTGGCAGCGATGCAGGCGGAACCAACTGACAGACGGGACAGGTGGTCATACAGTTAAGGAGGCTTCTGTAAAGTGACAGCAAAGTATAGAAAACTGTTGAAAAAGCATATCGCATGTCTGATATGCATCATAATGATGGCTGCATCGGTACCGGCAACGGTCTGTGCCGGAGAAAAGGCTGACGACGAAAAAACGGAAAGTATCCGGGTCCATATCACTGTCGAGAACACGGTATGGACTGAGGCCGATGGTGCAGCATGGTATGGCAGGCTGACAGAAACGGACATGACGGTACATCCGGAGGACGATCTGAAGGATGTTATCGATAAGGCACTGAAGGCGGAATCGGCTACGGTATCATTTCAGAACGGGCAGATCCATACGGTGAAGGGCATAGCTGCAGGAGATGCAGGCAATGACTGTGTCTGGAAGTACAGCATAAACGGCAGCGATATGACGGTGTCACCGGAGGATGTAGATGCCGCAACAGGCCAGATCAGCGACGGAGACCGTATAAAGGTGTACTATCACGGCACTGTGACGGCAGCCCCCGCTGAAGAAACAGCGGCGGATCAGGAGACAGGAACAATGGATGAAGAAGAAAACGGATCATCATCAGACAGCAGTGACGACAGCGAAGTGAAGGTTGATCCGGAAGACGCGATCGTGAACGGAGATGAAGCTGGCGACAGCAGTACAGTTGTAACAGAGACGATTGCATCGGCTCAGGATGATGATACGGAGCAGGCTGTACCTGATGAAAAACAGTCCGGTGATGCAGCGGCGTCAGAAAAGGCAGCCGTATCTCTGCAGGTACAGGATATGTCAGTATCACGTGCTGCATCATCCGATATAGAGCGTGCGTACAGAGATACCGGAGACAGTATCAGCAGCGCAGGGATACCGTCAGTGGGGAACACCGGAGGCGAATGGGCCGTGATCGGGCTGGTAAGATCCGGGAACATTGAGGATATAACGGCAGACGGATATTATCTCAATGCTGTGAACTATATAAATTACTGTTCAGGAGACAGTGGCACGCCGGATATAGCGGATCCTTCGGATGCAGCCAGGATCATACTGGGTATAACAGCAGCGGGAAGAGACGCTTCGGATGTAGATGGCAGGAGCCTTACAGCGCTTATGGCCGACATGGACTATGTCCTGAAGAGCGGCGTGGAAAGTGCATCGCTGGCGCTTTTGGCGCTGGATTCCCGCAGATATGATATACCGGAGAACACTCAGACGGTCAACGGGACGACAAGAGAAAAACTCTGCAGCTATATACTGGATGCGAGAAACAGTTCCGGTACATGGAGCAGGGGAGGCGCTTCGGGCAGCACGGATATCGTGCTGACGGCTCAGGCTCTGCAGGCACTGGCTCCTTACTGCAGTTCAGACAGAAGGCTCAGGTCTGCGGCAGAAAAAGCTCTGACGCAGTTGTCGAAGCTGCAGGACAGCAGTGGATCTTTCAGCTGTGAAGGACATACAGAAGCGGAATGCTGCGCTCAGGTCATCATAGCTCTGACTTCGATGGACAGGGATCCGGATAAAGACAGTAAGTTCATCAAAAACAGCAACTCAGTGATGGACGCCCTGCTGAGATTTTACATACGGGGTAGCGGCTTCAGTGCAGATGGAAGCAGCACTGTGGATACGGCGTCTACAGAGCAGGCGTACAACGCTCTGACAGCGTATGAACGTTTCGGGAATGGAAAATCGTCGTTATACGATATGACTGATATACCAACGGTAGCGGACAGGACCGCAGCGGCAGCCGTTAGTGAACTCATAGCGGCTATCGGCAGAGTGACGACCGGCAGTGCAGAGCAGATAAAGCACGCCAGAAAAGAATATGACGCGCTGTCGGATACTGCGAAGAGCCTCGTGGTGGGTTACGACAAGCTTACGGCTGCAGAAAAGAAGCTTCGGGAACTCGGCCGGGAAGAAAACAACAGCGGCAACGGTGACAGCGACAGGAAACCGGGAAGCAAGGCAAGACAGATCACCAGAACACTGGGCGCAGCCACAAAGTCGCTGACGAAGAGCGGCAGTATAAAGCTGGGCGGAGATGTGAAAAAGGCAGCGGCACTTATCGATGCGGTGCTGGATCCCGAAGATCCGGCAGACAGGCTGCCTGATGATTACTCGAAACTCACGGACAAACAGCTCAAGGCTGTGATCGATGCATATAAGGAATATGAAGATCTGTCAGATGATGACAGGCTTCTTGTCAAAAACTACGATGAATTCGAAAAAGTGCTGAATAAGCTGGGACGTGTCCTGCATCGTGACGAAAGCTCAGGCATAACTGTCAGCGGTCTTCAGTGGAGATACAAGCTGGTGGTGAAGCAGAGACAGATAACAGACGATCAGCAGGACAGGCTGGCCGGGATCCTGGGAGAGGGATCGGAGCTGCTGGTGATGTACGATATATCACTGATCGATGTGGTTACGGCGAAGGAATACGATCCGGACAAACATGTGACGGTGAAGATACCGGAGCCCGACATGAAGGGGCTTGAGGCAGCTGTGATATTGCACATAGATCATGACGGCAGGTATGAGATGATAAAATGCAGCAGTAAAGACGGAATGCTCGTATTCGATACACAGAGCTTCTCGCCTTACGGTGTTGCAGGATTCGACGGTACCTGGGATGATGTGATACCTGACAACGAACAGCAGGAAATACCTGTAATGTGGCTGATCATCGGAGCAGCGGCTCTGGCAGCAGTGGCAGCGCTGTGTATCGCAAGAAAGAAGCTTGGGCGGAACGATGAGAAATAGAGATACATTTTCCACATACAATCCGGTGATAAACTTCACATTTTTCATAGGGGCAGTAGTGTTCGGCATGTTTTTCGTACATCCGGCATTCCTGATATGTTCCTTCGTTCTTTCATCGGTATATTATCTGACGGTGAGAGGCGCCGGAGGACTTAAGCTCATAGCAGGACTGATACCGCTGTTCATATTCATGTCAGCCATAAATCCGCTCCTTAACAGCAATGGAGATACGGTACTGTTCACTTACTTCGGAGACAGACCGTATACCTTCGAGGCGCTTTGCTACGGCATGGCTCTGAGTGCGATGTTCATAAGCGTGATAATATGGTTCGCATCATATAATCAGGTGATGACAAGCGATAAATTCCTGTATATGTTCGGCAGGATGATACCATCGGTATCAATGATACTGACAATGGTGCTGAGACTGGTGCCGATGTATCAGAAAAAGGCGGTGCAGATATCGTCGGCCAGGAAGTCTGTCGGGATGTCGGCAGACATGGGGACGAGAAGAGAGAAAGCCCACAATGGCATGAATATCGTATCGGCGCTGACGTCATGGGCCCTGGAAGGCGGCATAACCATGGCAGACAGCATGAAGAGCCGGGGATACGGCTGCGGCAGACGGACCAGCTTTTCCATATACAGATTCGACAAACGTGATATCCTGCTGATGATCGTGATGGTGATCCTGGCGGTCACAGTGATCATCTGCGGTGCAAAGGGCGGTGCAGAAGCATCTTACACGCCGGAGATGTACATATCGCCTCTGAACGATATATATTCTGCGACGGGCGCGGCAGCATATTGTCTGTTCCTGTCGGTACCGGCGGTTTTAAATATAATGGAGGAAATGACATGGCGCATTTTGAGATCAAGGATCTGACATTTTCATATCCGGCAGCAGAGGAGAGGTCGGTGCTGAAGGATATAAACCTCAGTATAGAACAGGGACAGTACATAACGCTGTGCGGCAGAAGCGGCAGCGGCAAGACTACGCTCCTGAAGCATCTCAAGACTGTGCTCAGACCCCACGGCGTAATGAAGGGAGAGATCCTGTTCGAAGGGAAGCCTATCGATGATGCAGACCTCAGGGAACAGTCGTCGAAGATAGGATATGTGATGCAGAATCCCGACAATCAGATAGTAACCGACAAGGTTTGGCATGAGCTGGCCTTCGGACTGGAAAGTCTGGGTATGGATCAGAAGACCATACGTCTC
>CAJJPZ010000047.1 GCA_905193765.1 uncultured Eubacterium sp. | reverse complement strand
AGCAGATCAAAGAAAAACTTTGATCTGCACAAGCGCGGCGTAGCCGCTTTTTTTACAAAAATGGAAACGACATGTGCCGGAGTGTCGGATATATAGTTTTCCGGTGGATATGCATGCGACTCACCATATTGATTACTTCGATGAAATAGAATATAATTTACAGTATCGGATAACATGATGGTATCGTTTGTTTTGAAAACAGCAGTCCGCAGGAGGCGGAAAATGAAAGTCGAGCAATTCGTGATGGCATATGGTATAGAGCAGGATCGTATACGTGCGATGCTGCCGGAGGGGTTCAGGTCATTGAGACCTGTGCTCAGGATAAATACAGAGATCCGCGAGAGCGGCGGTGAAGAGAACGTTTATATCGAACTCAATACGCCTGTTGAGGGAAAGGGCAGACGCGGATGGATGAATGTTGCCAGCTGGCAGAGCCCGGATACGGATATAAATCTTGAAAGAGACGGGAAAGCTGTCATCATAAGATCGAAATTCATTGAAATAAAATATGAAGGCGTTGGGATCGAAGGCGGATGTCCGGCAGAGAAAGATAACGACGGATGTTTTTTCCCGGGAAACGGGATGGAGCTTAGGCCTGTGGAACAGATCAATGAAAAGAAAGAATTCTGTGACTGCAGTTTTGCCTGGCATTTCAATGAAGGCGTCGCATCGGGAGAGAGCATCGGGAAGACTCTGCAGGTCTTCGGCACTGAGCCTGAAAAACAGTATGAGAGACAGGAGCTGACAGCGGAGAATGCAGCTGCGATCCCGTGTGAACAGGTCCTGGGCTCGTATATCGTAAGGTTCGAAAGATAACAGATCGGACGGAAAAAGGTGGTTTTGTAAATTTTCAGACCTGGATTAAAAAACTGTGGATAACTTGGTATCTAAAAATGTACTTGACAGGAATAAATGTTGGAATCAAGCCAACTGTAAAAAAATAGTTATCCACAAGACACAGGGGATAAAATTGTATACAATCGCCAAAATCGTGTGGAAAACTTCGTGAACCCCTTATTTTTTAATGCCTTGGCACTTGTTGAGAAATTCCCGACGATATTAAAAAAATGGTTTACATAAAAAGAAAGGAATGATTATTTGATAAGCTATAAAAAAAATATTTCTGTAAAGGATTACAATGATTTGCGGGCTTCTGTCGGATGGAAAGTGCTGGATGAAAAGCAGGCTTCGGCAGGACTTGAAAACTCATGCTTCGTTACTGCTGCATATGACGGTGAAGAGCCGGTGGGTTCTGCCAGAGTTGTGGGAGACAATGGATATATGTTTCTGATCGCAGACGTCATGGTAAGGCCGGATCATCAGGGCAGCGGTATAGGCAGAAAGATGATAGAGCTGATTAACGAATGGTTCGAGGATCTGGGCAGCGACGGAAGATGTATAATGATAAATCTTATGGCGACCAAAGGCAATGAAGGGTTTTATCAGCGACTGGGATACACCGACCGTCCCAATGAAACCATGGGAGCAGGTATGGTCAGATGGATAAATCCATGATGTTCATGATGATATAGTATTGACAGATCGTCTGGAATATCATATAATAAAAAATGCAGTTTATGAGTGGACAAATTCTCGGGAATATGTCCGCATGACTGCTATTTTTGTTTATGCAGACAAGGTGTATATTTATGGATGCGTACAGAAATATGATTATAAACAGGGGGGCAGACGATATGATTTTTGCAACGAAAGAAAAAGTGAAATTTACCGAGACTGTGCTCAGGGATGCACACCAGTCTCTTATGGCTACAAGGATGAAAACTGAAGATATGCTGCCGATAGCAGAGGTAATGGATTCTATAGGGTATGATTCCATCGAATGCTGGGGCGGAGCTACATTTGACGTTTGCATGAGGTTCCTCAACGAGGATCCCTGGGAACGTCTGAGGCTGCTGCGTCAGAAATTCAGGAAGACAAAGCTGCAGATGCTCCTGAGAGGTCAGAATATCCTGGGATACCGTCATTATCCTGATGATGTGGTGGATTCCTTTATACGGAGATCTGCATATAACGGCATAGATATATTCCGTATATTCGATGCTTTCAACGATCTGAGGAATCTCGAGAGATCTGTCAATGCAGTGAAGCATGAAGGTGCTCACGCACAGATGGCTATATCATACACAGTAGGTCGTAAATACAATCTGAAGTACTGGAAGAACCTTGCGAAGGACATGGAGTCCATGGGGGCTGATTCCATATGCATCAAGGATATGGCCGGACTCCTTATGCCGTCGGATGCCGGTAAGCTGATCAAAACTCTGAAGAAAACTGTAAAAGTGCCTGTACAGCTGCATTCCCACTGTACAAGCGGCGTGGCGCCGATGACGTATCTCAAGGCTGTTGAGGCAGGATGCGACGGTATCGATACAGCGCTGTCACCGCTGGCCATGGGCACAAGCCAGCCGGCAACAGAAGTAATGTACAAGACTCTCCAGGCTGCAGGTGTGAAGGTAAAGCTCAACGAGGATTCAATGGCGGTAGCTACGGATTATTTCAGGGATTACCGCAGACGTGTCGAAAAGAACGGCATGCTGGATGTAAAGATGATGGATGTGGACACGGACACTCTGAGATATCAGGTGCCGGGTGGAATGCTTTCCAACCTGTATTCGCAGATGAAAGAACAGCATATGGAGGAAAGATTCGAGGAGGTCCTGAAGGAAGTACCAAGAGTAAGGGAAGATCTCGGCGAGCCGCCTCTTGTGACGCCGTCATCGCAGATAGTAGGCACACAGGCCGTATTCAATGTCATGTCCGGCAAGCGCTACAAGATAGCAAGTGTACAGACAAAAGCTCTTCTGAGAGGTGAATATGGCAGGACGATAGCGCCTTTCAACAAATCGGTACAGAAAAAAGTCGTAGGATCGGATGACGTTATAACCTGCAGACCTGCGGACCTGCTGGAACCTGAGCTGCTGAAAAAGAAAATCGAACTTGGCGACAAGGCGCCTACAGAGGAGATCCTTCTCTCCTATATACTGTTCCCTCAGTCAGCAGAAGCTTTTTATGAGAAAAAATAAAATGAAACGATGATCGTCTGATGTCATATGGCATAAGACGATTTTATCTTTAACGGCTGAATTGGGACATATATGTCCGTACAGATTGAATATCACGCTGGATATATGTTAGAATACAGGAAAGCAGGCGTTACGATATGATGTGAATGCAGCATGAACAGAAAATAACATGGAGCATCAGGAGGGAATATGTACTATACTACCACTTATGATTCACCTTTGGGTGAGATCATGATAGCTGCAGACAGCAAGGGGATCGCAGGACTCTGGATCCAGGGACAGAAATACTTTGAAGACATGGGCGAGGCCGGAGCTACTTCAACAGCTGAGTTCATTCCTGGCATTGAGCTGGACAAGGATAATGATATAAAACAGTCGCTGGATATGGCTTGCAGGTGGCTTGACCGTTATTTCGCAGGAGAAGCTCCGGAGCCGGGGGAACTGCCTCTTGCTCCGGCGGGAAGCGAGTTCCGCAGGATGGTATGGAAGATACTCTGCGAGATACCAAGCGGAAAAACCACTACATACGGAGAGATCGCAAAGCAGATAGCAGATATGACCGGCAGGAAGACCATGTCTGCCCAGGCAGTCGGCGGTGCTGTGGGCCATAATCCCATATCGATCATCATCCCGTGCCACAGGGTGGTAGGGACCAACGGGAGCCTGACAGGATACGCAGGCGGTATAGACAAGAAAATAGCACTGCTGAAACTGGAAGGTGTGGATATGGATGGTCTGTTCGTGCCGAAAAAAGGAACAGCGCTTTAAAATACGGGAAATAAAAAATCAACGGCTCCGGTGAAATGACGGTATGTCATCTCTGCACGGAGCCGTTTCAATAGTCACGGTATATGAAGTCAGGTCACAGATCATCCGAAAAACATTCGGATATCTTCATCTGCTGTTCCGATTCCTGCTATACCGAATCTGTCCACAAGTACCTTTGTGACGCCGGGCGAAAGAAATGCCGGGAATGTGGGCCCAAGGTGGATATTCTTTATGCCGAGAGCTAGCAGAGACAGGAGTACTATCACGGCTTTCTGCTCATACCAGGCAATGTTGTATATTATCGGCAGGTCATTTATGTCGTCAAGTCCGAAAACATCTTTGAGCGTCAGGGCTGTCACTGCCAGCGAGTAGGAATCATTGCACTGGCCGGCATCCAGTATGCGGGGTATACCGCCGATATCACCGAGATCGAGTTTGTTGTATCTGAATTTGGCACATCCTGCTGTCAGTATCACTGTATCGCCAGGCAGAGATTTTGCGAACTCGGTATAATAGTCTCTGCTCGGGAAACGTCCATCGCAACCGGCCATGACGACGAATTTTTTTATGGCTCCCGATTTCACGGCGTCCACGATCTTGTCTGCAAGGGCTATGACCTGATCATGAGCAAAGCCTGCAGTTATCTCACCATGTTCGATCTCTTCAGGCGGTTCACATCTGCGTGCGTGCTCGATCAGCTCAGAGAAATCTTTGTGTCCATTTTTATCGGCAGTGATATGACGGCAGCCGGGGTATGCTGCAGGGCCGGTGGTGTAGAGCCTGTCAATGTAGCTGCTGTCCGGGGGCACTATGCAGTTTGTAGTCATGAGTATCGGTCCGTTGAAACTTTTGAATTCTTCTTTCTGTTTCCACCAGGCATTGCCGTAGTTGCCTGCGAAGTGGGAAATTTTCCTGAATGCCGGATAACAGTTTGCAGGGAGCATTTCGGAATGTGTATAAACATCTATGCCGCTGCCCTCAGTCTGTTTCAGGAGCATCTCCATGTCGTGGAGATCATGGCCTGAGATCAGTATACCGGGGTTGCTACTCACTCCGATACTGAATGTCGTGATCTCAGGTTTACCATACGCGTCGGTATTGGCTTTGTCCAGCAGTGCCATGCATTCGACGCCGTACCGGCCCGTTTCGAGAGTGAGGTCCGTGAGATCGTCAGCGGTGAGTGTGTCATCCAGTGTAGCTGTCAGTGCTTTCTGTATGAATGCGCTGACATCATCTCTTCTGTGACCCAGAACGACAGCATGGGTGAGATATGCCGACATACCTTTGAGCCCGTAGGTCACGAGTTCGCGAAGGGAACGTATATCCTCATTTTTTTCAGACAGGACTCCTACATTCTTCGCTTTTGCTGCAAAGGTATCTTCACTGCCGTCCCACAATGCGGCATCCGGAAGTCCATCCCTGCTACCGAGTCTGTCAAGATATTCTTTTTTCTGTTTCAGAGTTGCTTTTATACGTTCGGTCAGATCGTCGTTATCAAAGCTGGCGTTCGTGATCGTTGCGAACAGATTGTGTATGACCATATTATCTGCGGACGCATCAGTTTCGATGCCCGATGCTCTCATGGCAGTCATGACGGCGGAAAGACCTTTTGTGACATAAATGAGAAGATCCTGCAGTCCGGCCGTTTCCGGGCTTTTACCGCATACGCCACGTACCGTGCAGCCTTTTTTCCCGGCAGCCTCCTGACACTGATAGCAGAACATTTTGTTTTCCATATAGGATTCTCCTTTCGATATATAAAAGATATTACATATGTTAGTATGCTTTGTTTTGCCATGATAAACACATAGAATATGATTTGAAAATGAAAGAAGCGTTCTGTGAAAAAAGATATAAAAAAGAAAATCTCCCTGCAGCATATGATACCGGCGGGGAGATGTTTGTATGTCAGATATGGGTAATTAACACAGCTTATGCCAGAGAGCTTCTATCTCTTTTAAGGCTGCTTCGTTCTTCATGAGATCTCCGATCTCATTTGCGGTGTATGTTCCGGTGAATCTCATATCCCATCCCAGATATTCAGAGATGCATCTGAACTGTTCGGGTATTATCTTATACTGAGGATCGTCCTGTTCAGCTTCACCGATCACTATCAGTCCGACTTTTTTATCCATGTTTTTGAGGAGTGTGACACGGGAGTAAAGTTTGTCGATAACGACCTTGAGCTGTGCCGTGACTCCCCACCAGTATACAGGCGTGACGAAAATCACGGTATCTGCATCGCATATTTTACCGATTATCTCATTGGTATCGTCGTCAAAGACGCAGTTGCCTTCACATCCGCATGCACCGCATGCTATACATGGTGAAACGCTGAGGTCATCAGCTCTTACTTCCTCTACTGAGAGATCCTGGATGTTTGAAAGACCTTTTTTCAGGATTTCCGCTGCTGCTGTTGAATTCCCTTTGCGGGGACTTCCGTTCAATATCAGTGTTTTCATGTTTTCATCTCCTTGTATTGTTTTTTCTGCATTACCGGCAGCGCCTGATATTCGCTACTGTGTTTACATTATAATATATTTTTCGAAATGTGCACATACTTTATGAAATGAAAGTCGCGCCGGGGCAGTATATTTGCATTTGAAGGTAACATATGGTATATTTGTTCCATTATTATTGTTTTGATTTTGACAGAGGTAAAGACATGACAGACAGAAAACCAGTCAATATTATCCCGGATGAGGACTTCAGGTCGGTGACGATCCTGGATCAGAGCCTGCTTCCGGGCAGGACCGAATACATAAAGATAGATGAACCGACGCAGATGTATGATGCGATATATCATCTCAGAGTCAGAGGGGCGCCTGCCATCGGTATATTTGCAGCATATGCCATGGTTGTGTTCGCAGTCAGTGAATCAGCATCGGCAGTCAGTTGCAGGGAGTTTGAACTGAAGCTGGAACAGCACTGCAAATATCTGAAATCATCCAGGCCTACAGCCGTGAATCTTTCCTGGGCTGCGGACAGGATGCTACGCGTAGCGAAGGATGCGCTTTCGGGAACAGGTGACGATGATGACAGTATCAGAAATGCCGTAGATATGATGAAGGCGGAGGCGGTTGCTGTACATGACGAAGACCGGCAGATGTGTCGCAGGATATCGGAGTTCGGCCTGCAGCTGATAAATAACGGGGACGGTATACTTACGCATTGCAATGCGGGGCCTCTTGCGACTTCCGAATACGGTACGGCTCTCGGCCCGATACTGCTGGGAACCAAAAAGGGGATGGACTTTCACGTATTTGCAGATGAAACGAGGCCACTGCTGCAGGGAGCGAGACTGACAGCATATGAGCTGTCAAAAGCCGGTGTGAATGTCACGCTGATATGTGACAACATGGCGTCCATCGTCATGCGCAACGGCTGGGTGGATGCATGTTTCGTAGGATGCGACCGCGTTGCAGCCAACGGCGATACCGCAAACAAGATAGGGACTTCCGGCGTGGCTGTGCTCGCAAAGTATTACGGGATACCGTTTTATGTGCTGGGGCCGACATCGACGATAGATCTCGACTGTCCTTCCGGAAGTGAGATACCCATAGAGGAACGGCCGCCTGAAGAGATAAAGGACAAGTTCTTCAGTGAGCCGTCGTCGCTCCCGGAGGTCAGATGCTATAATCCGGCGTTCGACGTTACTGACAACAGTCTGATAACCGCTATAGTGACTGAAAACGGTATATGCCGGCCGCCTTTTACGGAAAGTCTCAGAAAAGCCAAATCAGGCGAAGAGATCCTGTGACCGTCAAAAAACGGGGCATATCAGATCAGGCTGTCAGCACTGATCGCTTTTGAAGATTATCATGTCATCGCCGATGATGACTATACTGCTCCAGGGCAGTTCCCGCAGATCCATATAACCTTTTTTGAAAAGTCCGGTACTCTGGCTGTTCTGCACGAGTACCGATTTTATTTTACCTGTTTTCCTGTCAAATACCATCTCGGCGTCCCACAGCTGGCCGTGATTTGTCCCGGTGGACATATCTACGATTTCCTTGTTACCTACTTCACTTAACAGCATAATACCCTCCTTAACTGTAAATAATATTAATATTATTATTTTGAAGAGGAGAATATGATGGAAAAAGAACAGGAAAAAGAAAAAAAGACAAATGCTGAGGATGAAGCGGCAAAAGAGCTGATAAGGGAACTGGGACTGCTCTCCACAGGCGCTGGCTTTGACAGCGATCTTCAGTATATAAGCATCATAGGCAGCATAGAGGGTCACAGCGTGCTTCCGGCAGATAATAAAACGACAAAATATGAACACTTGATCCCTCAGCTCATAGCTGTCGAGGAGAATCCTGCTCTGAAAGGCCTTCTCGTTGTCCTGAACACCGTAGGAGGGGATGTTGAGGCAGGGCTTGCACTGGCGGAGATGATATCCACGATCTCAAAACCGACAGTGTCTCTTGTGCTGGGAGGAGGACACAGCATAGGTATCCCGCTGGCCACAGCTACGGACTATTCATTTATAGCAGCTACAGCCACCATGACGCTCCATCCGATCAGAACGACAGGAATAGTCATCACTTCAGAAACCACCTTCGATTATATGAGAAAGACTCAGGAACGTGTGGTGGATTTTATAACGGGACATTCCAGAGCGAAACGCGAAGAGATAGTCAGACTCATGAACTGCAACGACAACATGTCCAATGATGTGGGCACAGTGCTGTTCGGCAGGGAGGCTGTGGAAACAGGGATAATAGACGAGGTGGGCGGTCTGTCGCAGGCCATAGGAGAGCTGAGGAAACGTATCGGATGAAGATACAGGAGCAGTGTATGATTCGGCAGGCATATTTTGACAAATATGTTGACAAAATATGTAATATGTGTTATTTTTACAATTAAGGAAAATATTTTACACATAATCACAGCAATGAAAGGAGCTTCCGATGGAAAACATATCTGTAGCGGTGATCACGGATGACCGTGAATACGGGCGTGCTCTCGGACTTTCTCTGCTCAGTGTATGCAGGACATTCATAATAAAAGTGATACTGAAAGAGAATTTCACTGAGATCGTGGAGCATATATACAGCGACAACCGTACTCTTTCTGAGGAATATGATCTTATACTGTGGGACGGGACGGAAGTATCCGAAGTATACGGGGGCAATCTTGTGATGATGACGGAGAAGCCGTCCATGGCTGTCAGAGATCATAAGGACAAGCGGTTCAGCATATACAAGTATGATTCAGCGCAGATAATGGTAGGGAATCTGTTCGAGATATATGCCTGCCTGACGGGAAGAGAACCTGTGAATATAAGGAAAAGCAATGTGCGGCTTTTTGATTTTGCATCATGTGCCGGAGGCTGCGGATGCACGACCCTGGCAATGGCTGTATGTCAGGATCTGAGCAGGTTCCATGGAGCCAAAGTGCTGTATCTTTCTTTTGAGGATATCGAGCCCACAGGTGAATTCATAGAGAATGTGAGGAGCATAAGCCCTCTGAGCCACTATCTGTATACGCTGTTCAGGGAGAACAGAACAGGAAGCTGTGTATCCCGGGATCTCAGTGATATATGCGGACCGCGTCAGAGAGGTTTCCTGGAAAGCTATATCGTGAGGGACGAATTCGGGATAGAGGCTTTCGCACCATCAGGAGGAAGGAATCCGCTGGCCGGGCTGGAAAGCAGGGAAACCGTTATCCTGCTTTCAGCGCTTATAGAAAGCGGACGTTATGATGCGATAGTGACCGACACCGGAGACCGGCTGGACGACGCAGCTCTGACCTGTGCAGAGATGGCGGAAAAGATCTGCTTCGTGACAGCTGGAAATGTCAATGACAGGAGGGAAGAACAGTTCCTTCAGCATCTGATGCTGCGGTGCGGTGAGAACATAACTGAAAAGATACTTAAAGTGAGGAACAAGGTGAACCGGCGGGAAGCTGTGACAGACAGCCTGGCGCAGGGGGAATCGATGATAGATACCGGTATATACATAGGGAAGACGAACAGTATAATCCGCGCAGGTAAAGTGAGGAAGATCATTCTGGAAAATGATTTCGGAAGCAAGGTTGATATGATAACAAAGAGACTTACGGAGCCGCGGGTTTGTTAGTTCTTAACGTAATCTTAACATTCACTTAACATTTGGGCGCTTTTTTTAATAATCGCTTAACAATATAATGGAAATGTAAAGTATTGATTATTACAGTTGATTAAGAAAAACGGAGAGAAAAGTGAATTTAGAAGCATTGAAGATTGCACTGCAGCTTTTTGGCGGACTGGCACTGTTCATATACGGTATGAACTTTATGAGTGAGGGACTGCAGAAAGCTGCAGGAGAAAAAATGAAGAGCATACTGGCGCTCCTCACAAGAAACGTATTCATAGGCGTGCTGGCTGGTGCAGCGGCAACGGCGGTACTCCAGAGCAGCGGTGCCGTGACTGTCATGGTCATAGGCTTCGTTTCCGCAAATCTGATGAACCTGAGACAGGCCATAAGTATAATAATGGGCGCGAACATAGGCACATGTGTAACAGCTCAGCTTGTTGCATTCAACATAGGAGATTATTCATGGGCCTTCGTCATAGTCGGCTTCATAATGTATTTTTTCATACGTGATCATGAGAAAATCACTGATTTCGGACAGGCGATATTTGCTTTTGGAATACTTTTCTCAGGGCTTAATATAATGGCTGCTGCAATGGAGCCGCTGGCACAGAGCCAGATGTTCTCGCAACTGATGCTCAAGGTAGCTGACATGCCGTTCCTGGGTATCATAGTAGGAGCTGTCATGACGACAGTGGTCCAGAGCAGTTCGGCATCGATCGCAGTGCTCCAGAATCTTGCAGCGACAGCAGGACCTGACGGAGTCAGCAGTATCATAGGACTGACCGGTGCCATACCTATCCTGTTCGGAACCAATATCGGTTCTACAACGACAGCACTACTGGCTTCAATAGGAGGAACAGTAAATGCCAGACGTACAGCCCTTTCCCATATGATATTCAATCTTGTGGGGACGCTGCTGTTCATATGGTTTACACCATATATAGCTGATTTCGTGGCGGCCATATCACCATCGGGAGATGAGCTGGATGTGATATCGCGTCAGATAGCAAATGCTCATATGAGTTTCAATGTGGCAACGACTATAGTGTTCCTGCCGCTGATAGGTGTACTTGCAGCTTTTGTAACAAAACTGATCCCAGACAGCAAAGCCGAGGAGTATGATGTTATGAAACCGGTATATCTTGATTACAATGTACTGGAACAGCCATTCGCAGCGATACATCTCGCAACCAGAGAGCTGTCCAGGATGGCTGAGATAACTGCGGAGATGATCGTCCAGACTAAAAAAGCATTCCTGGGAAATGACCTTGAATCTGCGGATAAGGTGATGGAGCTTGAGGATATCGTAAATCATCTTCAGGATGCCATAACTAAATATCTTTCATCTATATTTTCGATAGAGACGGTGACAGAGCATCAGGCAAGGACTATTTCAGGGCTGCTGCATGTGGCATCTGATGTTGAGCATATAGGTGATAACTGCAAGAATATCACAGAATTCGCAGTTGAAAAGATAGAAAATAGCTATGAGTTTTCTGATACAGCGTATGCTGAGATATATCAGTGTTTCGATCATGGATCAAAAATGGTCAGCAATGCTATCAAGGCTCTGCAGACCGGAAATACTGATCTTGCCTATGTTATAAAGGATCAGGAGGTAGAACTCGATACGCTTGAGGAGACACTCAGAGAACATCATATGGAAAGACTCAATACAAGAAAGTGTTCACCGGAATTCACGGTCATATATACTGATGTCATACACAATATAGAGCGTATAGGCGACAGCTGTGAAAACATAGCGAACGTCGTGATGGATAAGATAAATCTCAAGGTAGATGCAGAGTAGTCTGTGTCATGCAGGACATGGTTCAGGTATAAGGACAGATACGATCAGGCACACCGGAACGCAGATGATGCGGTTTCCGGTGTGTTTTTGAATGCATGGCGACGTGTTTACACAAACTTAACTTTTATTTAACTTACATGTGCTTTTATACATAGGATATAACATATATCATTTGACTGTAAAAACCGATCAGTAAATTCTGTATTAAAATTTGAAGAAGGAGATAAGAGATGAATTCGGAAACAGCACAAATGATAATCACGATGCTCGGAGGACTGGCTCTGTTCATATATGGAATGAACCTTATGAGTGACGGTCTCCAGAAATCAGCAGGCGAGAGGATGAAAAATATCCTGGCGCTGCTTACAAGAAACCCGGTGCTGGGCGTTCTTGCCGGTGCGCTGTGTACAGCTGTGCTCCAGAGCAGCAGCGCCACAACTGTAATGGTCATAGGATTTGTAAGTGCAGGGCTGATGTCCCTCAGACAGGCTATAAGCATAATACTCGGAGCCAATATAGGAACTACGATAACAGCGCAGCTGATCGCATTCAGCATAGGGGATTATGCGTGGGCGTTCGTTGCAGTAGGGTTCGTGATGTATTTCTTCCTGAAGAAGAAGGAATTCCTCTCATATCTTGGTCAGACGATATTTGCATTCGGTGTGCTTTTCGTTGGCATAAACATAATGGGAGATGCCATGAAACCTCTCGCAGGATCACCTGTTTTCATAGATCTGATGACGCAGGTGCATGACATACCTGTTCTCGGCGTACTTCTGGGAACACTGATGACGGTGGTAGTGCAGAGCAGTTCAGCTACTATCGCTGTACTCCAGAATCTGGCGTCTACAGCAGGTCCTGACGGCGTGACAAGCATAATAGGGCTGACGGGTGCACTGCCGATCCTGTTCGGCGACAACATAGGAACAACTATAACAGCTGTACTTGCTTCAATAGGAGGATCACTGGCAGCCAAAAGGACTGCGGCTGCACATGTAGTTTTCAATATCACAGGAACATTTATCTTCATATGGTTCATACCTTATTATGCAAAATTCATACAGTTCATATCACCGGATGGAGCCGAGATAGATGTGATATCGAGACAGATAGCCAATGCACATTCCTGCTTCAACATCTTCAATACGATACTGTTCATACCGATAATAGGGATACTCGTAAAAGTCGTTACAAAGATAGTTCCGGGAAAAGAACTTGAGAGGATGCCGTCGGATCCGATATTCCTGGATCACAATGTACTTGACAGACCGTTTGCTGCGATACACCTGGCAACAAAGGAGATAATCAGGCTCGCAGAGATGACATTCACTATGATCAGGGATGCGCAGAAAGCATTCGTAGGCGGAGACAGAGAAGCTGCAGATAAAGTAAAGAAGGCGGAAGAAAATGTGAATGTACTGCAGGAACATATAGTGAATTACCTTGCGGGGATGTTCACTGCAGATACCATAACAGAGGAGCAGTCTGCAAAGGTTTCAGGCCTGCTTCATATAGCGGCTGATATAGAGCATATAGGAGATCACTGTAAGAACATTTCGGAATTTGCAGATGAAAAAATAAAAAACTCGTACGATTTCTCTGAGGAAGCGTACGGCGAGATATGCGGATGCTTCGATCTGGCAAAGAAAATGGCTGCAAAAAGCATCGAGGCAATGGAGGAATGCAGTCATGAGATAGCCGGTGACGTGCGTATCATGGAAAAAGAGATGAACCGGACTGAAAGTGAATTGCGCCTGCATCATATGAAACGTATCAGCGACGGTAAATGTTCGCCTGAATTCACTGTGATATACACAGACGTAGTACATAATATCGAGAAGATAGGAGATTACTGCAACAATATTGCTGAAGCTGTAGAAGACAATGTTGTGGAAAAGTCTGAATAATTATGTTATACTACATATATATAGTTGATTTGAACAAAAAAGGTAAATGTCATGAAAAAAATTCTTGTAATAGAAGATGAGCCGAATATAAGAGAACTCATACTGTACAATCTCAAAACCAACGGATATGAAGCTGTGGCAGCTGAAGACGGGATCATGGGTATAACCATGGTACACCGTGAGAAGCCCGACCTGATACTCCTTGACATCATGCTTCCTGAAAAGAACGGATATGAGATATGCAGGGAACTGCGCGATGAAGGCAGTGAAACGCCTATAATAATAATAACAGCCAAAACTGAGGAGACCGACAAGGTGATGGGCCTGGAATACGGTGCAGATGATTATATATCGAAGCCTTTCGGTATCCGTGAAATGATGGCGAGGATCAAGGCCGTGCTGCGCAGGTACGAGAATACTGCAGATCATGTGCACAAAGACAGCTCGGATACAGTACTTTCGGTGGGCGATCTCACGATAAACGTCGACAGGCATGAGGTGAGGGAAGGCGACAGGGTAATAGACCTGACGCTTAAGGAATTCGAGCTGTTGAAATACCTTGTGGAGAACAGGGGCCGCGTATTCTCAAGAGACCAGCTCCTCAACAATGTGTGGGGGATCAACTATGTGGGCGAGACGAGGACCGTTGATGTGCATATAAGACACCTCCGGCAGAAGCTCTCCGACGGAGAACATGACGACAGCAGGTATATAGAGACGATAAGAGGAAAAGGATATAAAGTAAGATGAAAAACAGATTCATGTATCTTGTAACTGAATATATGGTGGCAAATCTTCTGGCCCTGTTTTTTGTATGGAAATTCTGTATGGCGCCAAGGCTTCAAAACCCTGGCGCTGATATATCTTCAGAAATAGAAGCGTCACTGCTGGTATATGCCGTAGTGCTTTTCCTTATCACGATAGGTATAGTGGTACAGGGGGATTTTCAGATCATGAAACCATTCTTAAGCAAAGTCAGAGAGATGGAAATAGCCG
>CAJJPZ010000046.1 GCA_905193765.1 uncultured Eubacterium sp. | reverse complement strand
GATAAGATTTTTCAGGAATATTTAAAGCAGTAAAGGATTTATAAAAACTATGATTGGATCGATCAACCTGTCCTCTGTGCTGAGGACCATAACGGAGACGCTGCAGTCTCCGGTGATCTTCCTGCTTCTGGTGATGATGGCACTGACAGTTTTCATAGCAGGATCTCTGATAGCAGAAGTATTCACAGAGAGGATATATATAAAGGTAAAACTGAATACGCTTCCGGACATGATCGAAGAGCTTCATCGTACAGCCACATCTGACGAAGGCACTTCGATAGCAGACTGCATAGAAGAAAGCAAACTGCTGAAGCGTCACAAGAGAGCGCTTACGGAGCTCACTAAGCACCCGGATATAACGGATCTTGAACGGGAAAGTCTCGCCGCAAGGCTGGTGACACAGGAAAAGTCATTTTATGACAAGAAGACGAAGGTCACTGACGTAATGGCCAAGATCGGTCCTATGCTGGGGCTTATGGGAACACTGATACCACTGGGGCCGGGGATAATCGCACTGGGACAGGGTGACACTTTCACATTGTCCAACTCGCTGCTGATCGCTTTTGATACGACAGTTGCAGGTCTGGTTTGTGCCCTGATAGCTCTTGTGATCTCTACGATAAGAAAGATATGGTACAGGAACGATATGTCCATACTGGAAACACTTATGGAATGCATCCTGGAGGAGGAACAGAACGATGATCAGGCGTAAAAGAGGCGGCAGACTTGACCGCAGTGACGGTTATGAAGAAGATATAAATCCTATGGAGGGGACAGGCAATCTGGCAGATGCCATGCTGGTGCTGGCTCTGGGTATGATGATAGCAGTAATAATGAGCTGGAGCGTTGATTTTGCAACGCCATCATCGTCCATGAAGGAACTGAACAACGCCAAGACACTGTCGGAAAAAGAGGTCCAGGAAGTGAACTCCGATGATTCCCTGCAGGAAAAGGGGACCGTATATCAGGATCCTGATACAGGCAAGTTCTATGTCAGGGTGGACGAATAAGTCGGCTTTGCTGCTGCATGGAGTGCAGGCAGTTGTTGAGTGAAAGGATGTAGATCATGAAAAGAAGGATAACGGCACTGGTCCTGGTGCTGATGGCTGTATGCCTTGTCTTTGCAGGGTGCAGCAAACCCGTAAAGGCGGATATATCAGGATATGAAAATGAAAAGATAACTATCGAAGGGCTGGGAGACGAGACTATAAACGTGACAGCAGGTGAACTGAAAGAGCTGGACTGTATACGGAAGTCAGTGACCACGCAGTCCAAGGGCGGAGAGATAACCGTGGAAGCTGCAGGACCGACGCTGGAAACACTGCTGGAGCAGCACGGAGTGTCCATGGATGATGTATCGGAGGTGACTTTCGTGGCGTCGGACGGATACACTAAACAGTTCGACAGCACGTTCTTCACAACGCACAAGGATGTATATCTGTCCCTAGCAGACGGAGATGATCCTCTGCAAGAGGACGAACAGCCTCTGAGGATAGTGATACCCGGGACCACATCTGACAACTGGGTAAAAGGCGTAGTGGAGATGCGTTTCAGATAAGGCCGTAAAGTACGGCCGGATACCGGGATGAAACAGCCCGGGGAAGGAGATAGTGATCTTTATGAAAAAGAGGATGAACAGCAGCATATTCGCTGTACTGATAGCTCTTATCATGGTGTTCTCGTTGCTGCCACAGCTCCCGTCAGGCGTGAGCGCGGCAGCGGAGAAGACGAAGCTGACCATAGAATATCGCGGCGGCACATATAAGATAGCTGAGAGCCAGTGGGACAAGCTGTACAAAGAGAAAGCCGAAAAGCATTATTACAGCAGCAGAGAAAAGGCAAATGCAGATTTTGACGGATACGAATATAAGGAATACGAAGGCGTAAAACTGACTGATGTGCTGGAGACTGCTGGCATCGATGTCAGCGGTATATCGAGTACGAGCATGATGAACTTCAGAAGTTCGGACGGATACTCACAGAAAATCAAGGCAGAGACACTGTTGAAAAAACAGCTCTATGCGTTCAGCAGCGTCGTACAGTCTGAAACGGCTGATACTGCACCGGCTGAGCCTCAGCAGGTGCCTGCTATGATATCTGATACAGAGTCGGGTCGCCTTGTATTCGGACAGGATGAAGAAGATGATTTCAATAAATTCCACTGGGTCAAGAGTCTGTACGGCAGCACGCTGACCATAGAGGCTTCGGGTTCGGAGGATGATCCGTATCTGATATCCACAGTGCAGGACATGGTTGATTTTGCTGACAAAATCAACCGAGGCAACAATGCAGACAAATACTATAAACTGACAGCTGATATAGATCTTGGAGGCATGTACTGGACTCCTGTTGGAATGCTTGTCAAGCCATTCAGAGGTATCTTTGACGGTAACGGCAAAAAGATAACAGGACTGAATGTGTCTTACAGCGGAGACTTCCTGGGACTCTTCGGTTACAACCTGGGAACCATAAAAAATCTCACTGTTTCAGGATGTGTCACCAATACCAGCACTTCAAAGTCCGAGGAGCATGGTGACGCTGATTTCGTAGGCGGCGTAGCCGGTTTCAATGCAGGAACGATGATCGATGTCGATTCGAATGTAGTGGTGGATGCATCCGGTGCCAACAATGTAGGCGGCATAGCAGGATTCAATACCAGCGGCAAATGGGTGGATTCACGGGATGTCGGAGATGAGGAGGGTATCAAGAAGACGATCGCAGGGGCAGAAGGTATTATCCAGCGGTGTGGCAACGCCGGTTTCGTTGCAGGCCGTATGAAGGTGGGCGGCATAGTCGGAGAGAATGCCGGCACCGTAGAGGAATGCTACAACAAGGGCACTGTGGTGAATATGAAGACTTTTGGAGGCTCAGGTGTAGGCGGCATAGCCGGCAGGAACGGCAATAATAATACAGCGTATGAGGTCGGGATCATAAGTAAATGCTACAATGCAGGAACTGTCGTTCTTGACTGCTACAATACAGGCAAGGAAAAGGACAAGGATGGAAATATAATAAAAACCGGCAGATGGGCAGGCGGCATAAGTGGATGGGTCAATGATCTGTCATCCATCGATGATTCGTATGTATGCGGAAAACTGGATGTAGAATACGCATATGGTGACTGGGCACCGCTGTATGCTCGCAGTGATGGTGGTGAGATGATAACGAACTGTTATACGATAGAAGGTCTTGACATGTCACTGAGCAGCAAGGTCAAAAATCCTGTAATGCACACTGGCATAATAAAATCCTCTTCATATATGAAGAGCACCGATTTCGTTTCAGATCTGGGAGGCTCCTTTGCTAAGGACAATGGGAACCTCAACAGCGGATATCCTGTACTCAGCTGGCAGAATGCAGACAGGAACATTGCAGTTACAGGGGTGAAGGTTGATATCGGTAAAGTCAGCGGCCTGAAGACCGATACATACGGCACATCATATCTGACACTGACATGGGACAAGGTGGCTGATGCAGAGTCGTACAAGATACAGAAATACAGCTCAGGTTCGTATAAAACTGTAAAGACCCTCAGCGGATCAGCTGCTGCGACATATAAAGTCAGCGGTCTGACGTCAGGCTCGGGATACAGGTTCAGAGTCGTGGCCAGCAGGACAAAGTATGATATCACGGCAAAAAGCTGCAGCAATGCGCTGTATGCGCCTGTGAAGCCGGGCAAGGTGACGCTGAGCAGACTCAGGACAGGAGCGTCGCACTATATCACAGCATCCTGGAAGAAGAAGACCGGAACGGGATATCAGGTCAGACTGGCGACGAACTCCAAATTCACATCAGGTGTGAAGACTTACAAAGTGACATCATATAAGACACTGTCCAGGAAGATGACAAAGCTCAGAAAAGGCAGGACTTATTATGTTAAAGTGCGTGCATACAAGACATATGGAGGCAGGACTGTCTATGGATCCTACAGCAGCTGTAAAAAGCTGAAATGCAGGTAAAATGTTGTTGAGGCAACAGACATGTCTGCCAAAAGATGATAGCATATAAGCGTGTCTTGAGCACAAGTTTTATTTATTGTTCAATAACAGGAGGAAAAAATGTATAGTTCATGCAAAACAAAAAGCAGGATCGCAGCTGCATTCGTTGCTGTAATGATGATCCTCACATGCTTCAGCTTTGCTGACGGTGCTTATGCAGCATCGAAGAAGTCACCGTACAAGAAAGGTGACAACATCAATAAGGCAGTATTCTACATAGCTGTGGATGCTGACGGCAATGGCAAGATCACAGATGAAAGTGATGCAGTTTACTACTATACTTATGGTGAGATAAAGAATGCAGGAGAAGAAGTAGCGTTCTATTATGGTAACCACGGAGAAGGTGAGACTGCCAATGTCAAAGGTGCTAAACTGTCAACGCTTCTTGACAACATAGAAGGCGTGGATATAAAGGACGACTGGATAATACAATATATGGAGGAAGACGCATATCATGCAACTTCTCCAGAGTATCAGGATACAGTGAGAGGTCTGACTGACGAGAACGGTGTAGGCAATGGTTCAAAATCCGGCCTGCCTGCAGAAACTGTCATAGGCTATGCCAATAAAACCGTTTATGACAACCCTGATGAAAATCGTGTAAATGATACAGACTATGTAAGTTTCCTCAACTATGAAAGAGAGGCTTCATATGTCAGAGCATACAGACAGACTAACAGTGCTAACTCATCTGTACTGAAAGTTCTCAAAGGTGTTGTCGTAAGCAACAGTGAGAGAGCAGATGGAGCCGCGCTTCCGACTGCAAAAACAGGTTACATATTAAGATCAGTTGATTCGAATGGTGATGCTATTGCAGATGACTACACTGTTCAGGGGCTTATGGAGGGCATGGATTGGCCTGTAACTCCTAATGTCATTGTAACATGGGCAGATCTTACAAATCAGAGTGGTAACTGGAATGGCGTATCAAAGGTAGTAACTATTGATGGTAACCTTACAACTGAGAAAAAACCTAAACCAACAACAGTAGTATCATTCCGATATAAAGAGAACACTTTCTATAAAGCTAACAATAACGGAGTTGTGACAGAACTTTTAAGATCCAATATCGCAAGCCAGGGACGTGAATTTCCTGAATCAAATGTAAAAGATGGAACTTCATATGAGTTCTTCGGATATAACAAACCTATGTATGTGAGATATCAGGGTATGTACCTGAGGAGTCTCATAGATCCGGCTTCAGATGACAAGGTATACATCGTCCAGAAGAATGGTAAGGCGCTGGATATAACTGATACAGTAGATGATTACTTCGTAGCGTACTATTATACAGAATCAAAGAGTGCTACGAATATTTCCAATGGTAAAAGAGTGCCTCTGAATTATGATTCAGCTGTGTTTGTTGATACGAAGAGTGCAGAAATCGAATATTCAAACAACAGCGGAGATCATACTCCTGAATCAAAGAAGGGTGCTACAATATACAAAAACGCAGAAATCGTGATTGCTAAACAGCCTGCCGCAGTGAAGGGGTTATCAGCGAAACTTTCGAAATACAACAGCATCAAGGCAAGCTGGAACAAGGCTGATGGAGCTGACGGATACAGAGTATACTACAGAACAGGCAGTGGTAAGTGGAGCTCAAAGACTGTTAAGGGAATTTCAACAGTGCTGTCAGGTCTGAAGTCAGACAAGACATATTCCGTAAAAGTAAAGGCTTACAATGAAGTGAACGGAGTAAAGGTATACAGTGATGAAAGTGCTGTAAAATCAGCAACTACACTGAAGAAAGTAACTCTTACAGCCAAGGTATCATCAGGCAAGGCTAAGATAAGCGTTTCGAATATCAAGGGTGAGTCAGGATATCAGATATACGGGAAGACTTCAAAAGGTGAGTGGAAACGTGTAAAGACTCTGAAAGCAGATAAAACATCATATACTACAGTTAAGAAGCTCGAGAAAGGTAAGACATACTATGTTAAAGCAAGAGCATACAAGACTGTAGATGGGAAGAAGATATATGCACCATGGTCGTCTGTAAAGAAAATCAAGAGATAGACAGGGGTAGTATAGTGACGTAAGACGAGAAGCCGGTGAATTTTTCATCGGCTTTTCGGGATATAATAGACACCCGAAAAACAATAGTTGGGAAAGGTATAATAATATGTATTATAGCAGAAAAAAACATATCACCATTACGGTATTATTAGCTTCATTACTCGTGATTATAGGAATGACCACATCTGCAATAAACGTGCATGGTGCAGAATCTGATTCTGAAAAGCCGGGACTTGTCATAATGGGAGATGGCGTTAAGGGAACAGAAGGCTTTCAGAAAAATGTAATGTATCTGACTGTGGATCAGAAAGAAGATATAAAGGAAACTCGTGATCCGGAAAAATACGGCCTTGGCAATTGCTGGATAAGTGGAATGAGGTATTCTTCATATGATAATCATGGTACCGGCGGTTGGCACTATACCATAGCAGATGGCCTGGATGTGAAAAAACTTACAGATGCCGTTACAGACGGCAAATCGGACGAGATTGGTTCGGTATGGTTGTATTCATCAGATACATATAGTACCAAACTCATATTTTCAGAAGCAGGAAGGATGATGTATTATCCACCGGGGACAAGTATTGATTCAGAAAGAATTTCAGACCCTCCTATGATTGCATACTATAAAACTACAACAAAGACCGATGATCCTGAAAACGGTGTTGAGCCCGATGGTCCTGCTGAAAAGCTGGCATCAGGTTCAGAGACATATGTATATGGTCAGAAAAGTGGACCGAAAGATGATAATAACTGTCACTACATAAAAAGTGTAAACACGGTGGAAATCGGCGATTTCAGCTGTTTCATCAGGAGCAGCAATGACAGGCATGCTATTGCGACACTCAGGGATATCATATGCAAAGGTATTGAATGCAGGACATATGATATGACAGGTGGCAATGGTAATTCAACATCATTCAATGTTAAAGGTGTATCTTTGGAATCTGTCATGGACAGGATGGGCATCGACAAGTTCATGCCGGACTATGCAGATATAAGGATACAGGCTGTATCATCTTCCGGAGAAACTCTCAGTATCAGCAGGGAACAGCTGAAAGACAGTATCGTGGCATGGGGATTCTCAGATGACAGGGAGACACCGGCAGAACAGACCGGATATCTAGCATTTTACACCAAAGACAGTGACGGCAGCGGCAGAGTATTGTACGATCTCAGCAGGATAAACATCACAGATGAGAACGGCAATGTGCTTACGCAGGTGCCGCAGAAACCGGTGAAAGCACCGGCGGCTGTTAAAACTCTGGAAGTATCATCTGTAACATATGATTCGGTGAAGCTCACCTGGACAAAGTCAGAAAACGCTACGGGATACGACGTATACCGCTCCACACAGGAAAGCAGTGGATATTCCAAAGTCAATAAGACTCCGGTGACATCGACGTCTTTCACGAACAAATCCCTTAAGACGGGTACTAAATATTATTACAGGGTCAAGGCGCTGCGCACAGAAGGTACAGAGACAGCAGAAAGCGATTATTCGAAGTATGTTTCGGCGAAGCCATATCTCAGCAGACCATCAGTGAAACTCACAGCAGGAAAGAAAAAGGTGACTGTGAAATGGAACAGGATCAGCGGAGCGACAGGCTACAAGATATATCGTTCAACGAAGAAGAGCAGCGGCTACAAGTGCGTGAAGACCGTGACAAAGAGCAGCATAACCAGCTACGTGAACAAGAACATGAAAAAAGGCACGAAGTATTACTATAAGGTACGCGCATACAGGAAGTCAGGCAGCAAATATGCGTACAGCAGTTATTCCTCGGTCAGATACACTAAAGCTAAGTAAGAAGATGTGAAAATAATGATAAGTTGTACAGGGAATATCGCAAAGGGTATTTCCTGTACTTTTTGTGCACAATGTTGTCAAAACAACATTAACAAGCGATTTTTTGTGGTAAAATGTAAAAATGGATATTATAGAAGTGAAAAATCTCAGGTTTTCATACGATGGTGTGAAGATGATACTGGATAACATAGATTTTACGATAGCAAAAGGCGAAATGGTTGGCATAGTAGGGGATTCTGGATGTGGTAAAAGCACCCTCTGTCATATACTCTGCGGTATAATACCAGGGGCCATAGGCGGGGAGATCTCGGGGCATGCAGTTGTGGGTGATATCGATCTCAGGGAGGCGCAGCTGAAGGACATGGCAGAGACCGTCGGATTCGTCATGCAGGATCCCGACCGGCAGATCGTTACATCGATGGTCGAGGATGAACTGGCTTTCGGCCCGGAGAACTTTTGCATACCGCCGGAGGAGATCCGCCGGAGAGTGGACAGCGTACTGGATATGCTGGGTATAGACGATATACGATACAAAGACCCAAACAGGCTTTCGGGGGGGCAGAAACAGCTGGTGACCATAGGATCGGTGCTTACGCTGCAGCCTGATATCCTGATACTTGACGAGCCCTTCAGTCATCTGGATGAAGAGAACAGGAAAGGCACCATGGAGCTGATGAAAAAAATCAGAGATATGGGCAAAACCATCATAACAGTCGAACACGACCATCGTCTCATAGAGGATGCAGACCGATGGATACTGCTGGAAGACGGCAGGATAAAAGCACAGGGAAAACCGGAGGAGCTGAGGAACATCATATGAGCCTTATAATAAAGAACCTGACATTTACATACGACAGGAAAAACAAAAATGCAGATCCTCTGATAAAAGATTTCAGTGCAGAGTTCCTTCAGGACAGGATCACAGCATTGACAGGCAGGAACGGTGTCGGTAAGACAACGCTTTCCCGGCTGATAATGGGGATACTGACTCCTGTGAGCGGGGAGATGATGCTGGGAGACAGAGTGCTTAATGGTATGACCCTTGCCGAACGCGGCAGACTCATAGGCTATGTGATGCAGAATCCTGCACGTCAGATATTCTCCACCACAGTGGAGGAAGAGATGCGCTACGGCCTGGAAAATCTGGGACTGCCGGAAAATGAGATAGAGTCGAGAATGGATATATATCTGGATATTTTCGGGCTTGCAGACAGGAAAAATGACTTTCCTTTCAGGATGAGCCATGGTGAAAAACAGAGACTGGTACTGGCAGCAGTGCTTGCCATGAAGCCGGAGTATCTTATACTGGACGAACCTACAGCCAGTCTTGATACGAAGCGCCGTCAGGTGCTGGGGCAGCTGATAAGCAGCATCGACTGCGGTGTCATGGTAATAAGTCATGACGATGGATTCATCAGCAGGTACTGTGATGAGAAGGTGGAAATGGTGAACAGTAATGAGCAGGCTTGACCCAAGGACCAGGATCGTCATCATAGTCGCGATATCTGCTGCAGCCATGTTCACTGACCGAATACAGTATCTGCTGGGACTGCTGGCTTTTACTGTTGCAGCTATGATAGCCGGAGGTACGGGATTCGGCCGGATATGGAGACAGCTTACCGGTGCAGTCAGCATTGTAGCATTTATTTTTGTGCTGCAGACATTGTTCGGCCAGTTTGCTTTGGGCGCGATGCTTGCGATACGTCTGTTGATAATAATAATGTCAGCACTGATACTGCTGGCAGGAGCACCAAGGGATTACCTGCTGGCTATGATCCAGTGCAGGATACCGTATGAACTGGCATACATGGTGATACTGGCATTTCATTTTTTCCCCATACTCAGGGAGGAATCGCGGGACGTGTACTACAGCATACAGCTGAGAGGCACTGAACTGAAACATGTATCGGTGATGAAAAAACTGACAGCATTCAGGAAAATGTGCATACCGATACTGGCAAGTGCCATGGAAAGGGCAAAAGATACTTCCATAGCCATGGAGGCAAGAGGGTTCCGGGCGAAAAAGAAGAGGACATATATGCGGAAACTTAAACTTAAAAAGAAAGATATAGCTGTGATGATAACTATGCCCGTACTGACGGTGGCATTCCTGTTGATGGCAGGCTGTTCCGGAGGAAATACTGCCATTGAAGGGTACCAGGCAACGTTGTCAATGACCGGCAGTGGTTGCGTATCGATCTCATGGAGCAGTGATGAGAAGTACGACGGCATAGCGGAGTGCGGAGACATGACTGAGAAGGCTGATATCGAAGAGATCAGTAAGGGCAGATACTACAGGTATTCCGCGGAATTCACAGGACTTGAGAATGATAAAAAGTACACATACTCGGTAGGCAGAAAAGGTGATATGAGCAGTGAAGGCTGTTTCAGGCTGGACTGGAATACGGATGATTTCGCGTTCCTGTTCTCAGGAGACGTACAGTATCAGCTGAGAGACCGTGACTATGAGACCTGGGGAATTTTCATGAAGACGGTCTATGATAATAACAAGGACGCATCATTCATGATAATGGCTGGGGATATGGTTGAAAAAGGGCCGGATCCCGAAGACTGGAAATGTTTCTTTTCCAATGGAGAATATGTTTTTTCCAGGATGCCGGTGATGACAACTGTCGGCAATCATGAGACCTCCAGAGTTCCGGACACATATCTGAAAATGATGTCACTGCCGCAGAACGGACCAGTGAGTGAGGAATTCTATTCTTTTGATTATGGAGGATGTCATTTTGTATCACTTAACAGCTGCTTCCTGATGCCAGAACGTCGGAGTGACAAAGACTATGAGAAGAAGCTGGAAAAGGTGGAACAGTGGCTGGAAAAGGATCTGAAGAACAGCAATGCGAAATGGAAATTCGTATATATGCACCATCCTATGTATCCTGTCACCGATGACAATGAGATATACGGACAGCTGAGAGAAAACTGGGAGAAGCTGTTCGAAGAGTCAGGTGTTGATGTCGTGCTGTACGGGCATCAGCATGCATATATGAGGACTGTGAAGATAAAAGGAATAACATATGTCATGGCTAATTCCGGGGAAAAGCGGAGTTATTATATAGACGAGAACACGCAGATACCAGATTACGTGGAGAAGCTGTATGAGGACGACGCCAATTATGTGAGAGTTGATGTATCAGATGAGAAAATAGAGATGGAAGCATATAATAAGGAAGGACAAGTGACAGACAGCTGTACTGTAAAGTGACAGCTGCGGCTTGAACGATTGGTATGAAATATCTGGAATGTGTGATCGAAAGCGGATTGCTGAGTGAAGTCAGAAAAACGGAATATATAGATGTGTTTGAAGAGCTGCGGGTAACCGGAGTCAACATGCTGAAAGGTGATGTCATATTCTGCGAAGATGATCCAGTGGAGAAGATATGTATAATAAAGAGCGGCAGTGTGCGTGGTGAGAAAGCCTACAGCACAGGAGAACTGCATATAATCGATTTTCATGAGCAGGGCAGTATTTTTGCTCTGGAAGAGGCAGTTTCAAAGCTGAGGACAGCTGCGATGGACTATGTATGCAACGAAGACAGTACGATAGTATTCATCTCGCTGTCTGCTGTAATGAGATCGAAATGCAGTGCCGAGATAATGTCTTTCATAATGCAGAGGCTGGCGGATGAAAGTATAAGGAAGATGCACAAGATAGAGATACTGGCGGAGAGAGGTCTCAGAGACAGGATAATAATGTATCTGGATATATTGAGAAAGAAATCCGGGACTAATGTTGTCCATGTGAACATGGGGCGCGAACAGCTGGCGCAGTTCCTGTGTGTCAACAGGAGTGCGCTTTCAAACGAACTGAACAAGATGAAGAGAGAAGGCCTTATCGATTTCCGGAAAAATGAATTCAGGATATTGAAAGACAAATGACCGGTATGATAGAATACTGATTATGAATTATATTTTCGGATTTGAAGGAATAAGGCAGATAGATGAGTCAGTGCACAGTCTGCCACATAAACTCACAGTGATTGCCCTGGATGACAGATTCATATTCGTGGGACGGGAGGAATATATATTTTCTCAGCCGGAGGATTACGAGGTCTTTTCAGGTGACATAGACAGGATCGTGCTGGAGAAATGGAGACCTGTACTTGAGGATGCCTTGTACAGTCTCGAGGAAAGCCCGAACCTGATATTCTACAGTGAACGGGACTACAGGCTTTTCAACACCATGAAGCGGAGGTTCGGGATACGCACCGGCGCACTGGGGTACTATTCGCTGGAGGCGATGACCGGGCTGGCAGATTCCGAAGAAGGCAGGAGCGAGTTCAGCGCCATACGCACTGAACTGAAAAAAGAATATCACGCCGAAGCCGAAAAGGCGTCGGCCAGAGAGGCGCGGCGTGGCACCGTTGAAGAGAAGATAGCCGGGCTTTGCGTGAGGTACGGCATGAAGGCCGAATTCAGGAGCGGATCCGTGTATGTGACCACATATGCCGGAGAATGGCATTTTGCATACAACGACAGACCAGTGACGCTATATCACAGCAACGCCATACCTGTGAAGGACAAGCACGGCAGGATAAGACGGCATTCTCACATACAGCCGGTAGAGCTTTATTCGCCGCTGAGGGCCATACATTATATAAGGAACCATGAAGCTGCGGAGGAAAAGCGCCTCATGGAAAAAAACAACGGGAAAACAGAATAACAGTAATAGCAGGCACCACCTGACAATATAATATTGCAGGTGGTGAGTTTATGATAATTCTTGTCAATAAGAGAAACTTTCTGAAGATACTGGGCACATTGGCTGTGACAGGTGTATTCGCCTTCGTTGTCATTACCGGAGCAGGATATGTCCGGGAAAAGAGCATCGATACTTCGGCTTACGGCAACTGGGGACTTTCCTTCCAGGACGAAGGTCAGGCACCTGCAGGTAATGCAACGGCAGGGTATCTGAAGAAATACGACGCCTACTACATAGGCGACACGAGCCGCAAGGTGCTGTATCTGACATTCGACGCCGGTTATGAGAACGGATATACGGCGAAGATACTCGATGTGCTGAAAAAGCATGAAGCAAAGGCTGCATTCTTCCTTGTGGGCAACTACATAGCGTCGAGCCCGGAGCTGGTGAAACGCATGGTGGAGGAGGGGCATATCGTTGGCAACCATACGCTGACACATCCTGATATGTCGGCGATATCAACGAAGGAGTCCTTTGCAGAAGAACTGTCAGGCCTGGAACAGAAGTACGTGGAAGCTACGGGAAAGAAAATGAAGAAGTTCTACAGGCCGCCTCAGGGCAAGTACAGTGAATCCAATCTGAAGATGGCTAAAGAGATGGGATATACGACGATATTCTGGAGTCTGGCTTATGTGGACTGGTACGAATCGGATCAGCCGACGGAAGAAGAGGCAATGTCGAAGCTTATCCCGAGGACGCATCCGGGAGCCATCGTACTGCTGCACAGCACATCCAGGACCAACAGTGAGATACTCGACAGTCTGCTGACGAAGTGGGAGAAGATGGGATATACCTTCGGTACTCTTGAAGAGCTGTAGATACTGACGAAAGCTGTTTTATTTTCCGCCGATTTGATGTAGAATGTATATATAAAAGAAATCGTTGTCGGGAAAGGAGTATACAATGCCATTACTGATGATACTGGGGGTAATAGTGCTGCTTGCCGCTGTTGCGATATTCAAAGTGAGCAAATGGCAGGCAGACAGATATGTAAGACTCGCGAAAAAAGCAAAAGAAGCAGATGACGCTGACGATACGCCGGGCGGTCAGGAAAACAGGAAGTGATATCACGGATATCGGTAACATAAACAAATCTCCTTTCATAGTATTTAATATACTAAAGAAAGGGGATTTTTTAAATGGCAGATCATAACAGAAACTGTGGATGCTCCGGCGGTGCTAACAGACGCCCTTCCTGCGGATGCCGCGGAACATCAGGTTCAGCTATCCCTTCCTGCGACAGCGGAAGCTGCGGATGCAGCAGGACTTCCGGTTCATCCTCCGGCGGTACAGCGTGGACAGCAGAAAGGTGCTGCAGAGTGCCGTGGTATCACGATCGTGATCACAGATGTGGATGTGGATGCAGCGAAAAATAAGCTGATAAAGATATAACATGAAGAGCAGACCGTGTCGGGCACAGAGCTGATACGGTCTGCTCTTTTTCAGCTGGACTAAGGCGATAAAGCTGAAAAAGAGAAATGGAATCTGAAGTCAGGTGTACATTCTGTGTCGGATTCATATTAATGTCTGTTGACGTGAACCACACTTCATGATGCAGTATAGAAGCATAAATATTTGAAGGAGTTGTTCTATATGAGCAGTATATATATATCGGCCAGCATCGTTATACCAATGTTCATTCACATGGCGGCAGGCGTTGTGGTGAGAAAATCAGGAATGATGGATAAGAATGCGCTGGATCAGATGAACCGACTGGTATTCAGGGTATTTCTGTCCACATCGCTGTATTACAATATCTGTGCTGCAGATCTGACTGAGGTCTTCGATCTGCGACTTATGATTTTCGCAGTTGCAGCACAGGCAGCAATCGCAGTATTCTCTCTTGCAGTGGCATCTGTGTGTGAAAAATCCAGGAAACGCAGAGGAGCCCTTGCCCATGCTGTGTTCCATACAAATTTCGTTATTTTCGGGACACTTATCGGTACAGCCTTATGCGGAGAGGGCAATATAGGAGGTATCTCGCTGCTGATTGCAGTGATCGTTCCGCTGCAGAATGTGATATCAGTCATAGTACTGGCGTTGTATCGTGAGGACAGAGTGATAAGTACCCGGCAGCTGGCAGCAATCGTAATACGCAATCCCTATGTCATTGCAGCGGCGCTGGGATTCGTGACACAGCTGGCAGGTATACCTTTTCCGGATATACTGGAGAAAGTGCTCAGAGATATAGGGCGGTGTGGCACACCTGCAGCACTGATAGTAATGGGGGGACTGTTCAGCTTCTCATCAGTGAAAGGAAACCTGAGGTTAATTATGACAGGATGCATATGCAGGCTGCTGATCGTCCCGGCAGTTATGATACCAGTATCTCTGTTTTTTGGGTTCCGAGGTACGGATCTCATCGGACTGATGTGTATCTTCATCGCACCCTGTGC
>CAJJPZ010000045.1 GCA_905193765.1 uncultured Eubacterium sp. | reverse complement strand
ATACTGAGGCATTGACAGTAAAAGTACATCTGCTGTCTGTGCCATGGATTCCACCGTCAGCACGCCCGGCATCACCGGCTCTCCCGGAAAATGCCCTCTGAAGAAATCCAGTTCAGGATTGAGATAAAACGATGACCGGATCTGTTCCCCTTCTTCCATGCTCAGTATGCTGTCTATCATAAGCATAGGCTCCCTGTGCGGGATCACCTTCTTTATTTCATCTTTATTCATCAAAACTTCGCTCATATCAAATCCCTCCTTTGTGTGATATCTCATATGCGAATACTGCTGCTCCTATGGCTCCGACCGCCTGACAGTAAGGAGCAACCTCTATCTCACATCCCAGCTCCATTGACATCGCTCTGACCATATCATTATTTAGTGCTACACCTCCGGTCATAGCCACCTTCGGTTCATAGCCCACACGTCCCGCCATACCCATGACTCTTTTCGCAATAGCAACATGTGCGCCTCTCGCTACATCATTCACATTTTCACCTGCGGCAAGTCTTGATATCACTTCACTCTCGGCAAATACCGTGCATACACTACTGATCGGTACAGCCTTGGTCGACTTTTCCGCCATAGTGGAAAGTTCACTGATATCACATCCCAGCACTCGTGCCATTACTTCCAGGAAACGCCCTGTACCCGCAGCACACTTCTCGTTCATAACAAAATTGATGACTTTTCCATCCTGATCCAGCTTTATAGCTTTAGCATCCTGGCCTCCGATATCGATTACCGTCCTTATTCCTGCCATGAGAAAGCTGACTCCTCTGGCATGACATGTGATCTCGGTTATCTGCTTATCGGCATTCTCAAAATTCACCCTGCCATATCCGGTCGCCACTGTAAAAAGCACATCTTCTTTCGTTATGCCCGCCTGTTTCAGCACATTGTCGATCACCTGTCCGTATGCATCTGTGCCGGTTCCTTTATTTATTACAGACACAGCTGCCACTTCCATATTTTCATCCAGCAGTGCTGCCTTGGAGGATGACGATCCTATATCGATCCCTAAATACATCATGACCACCTCTTTCTTTTCCGGGCAAAAGACCTCTGCAGTGCATACCGAGCATACCAGGTGCCGATCATATCAGCATCTCCATGAAGCTCTGCACTCTTGTCCTTATCTGTTCAAATGAATCTATCTGCTGATCGATCTCAAGATACAGGATCGGAATGCCTGCATTTTCCAGTTCCTCTTTATAGATCGGATAATCGAATTCCTCCGGATCACAGAACTTCATCATGAAAACTACGACAGCGTCTGCATTCTTTTCCTTCACCAGATCTATAAGCATCTGTCCCCTTGTCTTCTCCGCTTCGTACAGGAATGTGTCCCCGCTCTGATCAGCGATACGCCATGCCATCTTCTCCCACACACTGCCTTCTTTCCTTCCAGGCGTTCTGAACTGCCTTGATTCCTGTGCCAGATCGTCAGCTGCGAAAACAGCACCATTCTCATCGAAAATGCTGAGTATATCAACAGGCTCTGCCAGAAGACCTGTCGCAATGAATCTTGCCCCACTGGCTTTTCCCTTTTCCTTGGTTTTGAGATATTTTATGATTTCTCTGATATCTTCCATGTAAATCTTTTTGTCCATGAAGTATCCCGCTTTGATAATAAGGTGTCTTGTCCTGACCCCTATGATATCCGGGTGATCTGCTGCCGTTTCAGTGAACTCTCTCATGACTTTGCGATATTCTTCATAAAGATCCCATGCTTCTTCTATTTTCTCATCATTTATCTCAGTACCTGTGAGTGCAGATATCTCATCTCTGACACGCTGCAGTTCTGTTATCGTGTATGTGATCCCTGCCACTATTCTCCTGTTCTGGGGATACACTACAGGTATGACGGGTATCTGAGGCACAGCGACTTTCCAGTTCTCGCAGATACATTTCAATGTGTCGCAAAACGTCTGGAGCACTATACCTTTGAGCATATCATATGTCCCTTTCATTCCATACTCTATGTTGGAACGCATTATCGAACAGCAGAAACTCTGCAGATATCTGTCAGCCAGCTTGAGTTCTGTAGGTCCGCCCCACATTCCTACCGGAATCATTCCTGATGCGTAGATTATTTCTTCAGGAGTATATATCGGGAAGCATCCGAAAACATCTTTGCCTGTCTCCTTCATGGTTTCTGCCACTGCTTTTTTCGGATCAAGGGCTTTATCTTCCAGTTTCTTTATAATATCAGGATAATTCAATTCAACCCCTCCTTTGTGCTTCTTTATTCTTTTCCATCATCTCCACCAAAGCCTGTATCCTCGTTTCATACTGTGCCTCTGAGAATGTCCTTGGATCAGTCTGGTCACCATCGAACACTACAGATGGAACGCCTGTAGCTGCTGCGACTCTGCGCTGGACTTCATACTGTCTGAAATCCATAAGCTTGCAGCTTCTGTTGGAGTGATATATCATACCCTCCACGCTGAAGTCTTCCACCAGCTTCTGCATATTCTGTGTATCATAGTCAAGATTTCTGTTGGCATAGTTTGATGCATACGCTCTTGCCATGCCATCCAGATCATCTGTTTCATATCTTACATTCCATGATTCCGGATATGTGGATGTGACCATGTTTATTCCATATTTCTTTAAAGTCTTGAATGTTGTTGACAGATGAGGCCAGCATGCGATGCCGTCCCATATCACTCTGTATTTTTCCTCTGCAGATCTCCACGGTCCAAGTCCTGCCTTTGCTTTTGCTTCCATCTCATCATGCCACAGCTTAAACAGCTTGTGTCCGTCTTCATTACCTCTCATGCATACAATCATTGCCATATAGTTGAACATATCAAAGCCATTCAGCGGCGACGGCTTGACCTTGGCCCAGTCTGTCGCCTTTTTCCACCATTCACAGGTGGCATTCGACAGTTTCATGACTTCACTGAATTTATCATGATCGAATTTTTTCTTTGTAAAGTCTTCAAGCTGTCCGATAGCATACTCTATCTGACCTCTCATATATTTCACACTGTGATCCGGTACATCAAAAGTATGATTGAAAGGCATATCGAACATCACCAGAGGTATGTCAAGTTTTTTTGCAAGATTCTCGTACCACTTGATAACGGTATTGCATATATTGCTGCAGCAGAATATCAGATCCGGCATCGGTATATCCTGCGCCTCTGCATGTTTTATATCCACGTATCCCATATTGACTCTGGCATACGAACATATATCTGCAGAATACCCCTTTGCCTCTGAATGTTCTATAAATTTCAATGCTTCTTTTCTGGCACCTATAGCCGCTGCATGATTTTCAGGATAAACTGTCACAAGATCCATTGTTTCCAGCAGTTCCTGCGGACATATGGATGTTGCCCAGACTACCGGTCTGCCTTCAGCCTTTGCCTGCAGCGCTCCCTCGTAGTGCTTGGCTACAAGTTCATTAAGCATTTCCTTGGATGTCATCTTTTTTTCTTCCATTGCTCTTCCTCCTTTCTCTCTGCACCTCTGTTACCTGTTTTTGAAAACCGGCTTTCTTTTCTCAAAGAAAGCATTCATTCCTTCCTTCTGATCCTCTGTGGTAAAAAGCCGTGCCCATTCTGCTGCTTCTGTATCTATACCTTTATTCTGTTCGGGTTCATCAAGTCCTGCGCGGATCACCCTCTTGGCCGCTTTCACAGCAATCGGTGCGTTGCGGGTTATTCTCCCTGCCAGCTTTAAAGCCTCCTGCAGGACTTCATCGTCCGGGGTCACTCTGTTTACAAGCCCTATGCTTTCAGCTTTCTGAGCATCTATAACTTTGCCTGTAAAAATCAGTTCCTTGGCACAGGATTCACCTATGACCCGCGGAACACGTATCGTTCCTCCTGCTCCCGGGATGATGCCGAGAGTGACCTCAGGGAAACCCATCTTCGCTCCTTCGCCGGCGATCCTTATATCGGCAGTCATGGCAAGTTCCATTCCGCCGCCCAGTGCATAACCTTCAATAGCAGCGATGACAGGTATCTCCAGATCAGCTATTTTGTTGTATGTACCGGAAAAAACAAATGCTTTTGCAGCTTCCTCGTCACACCTGGCCATCGCCTTTATATCTGCTCCGGCCGCAAAATTCTTTTCACTGTGTAATATGAGACATCTTATGTCATCATCCGTCTTCAGTTTCTCGACAAGCATATCCATATCATTGACCAGATCTCTGTTCAGAGCGTTCATAGCTTCCGGTCTGTCAATACTCAGGATCGCCGTATTTCCGTCTTTCTTAAGAATTACCTGCCCCATCACAGCCTCCTATTTCTTATCATATTCATAAAATCCTGCGCCTGTCTTTCGGCCAAGCCTTCCGGAATCCACCATTCTCTGGATAACCGGACTTGGTCTGAAACGATCTCCGTATGCATCGAACAGTATCTGATCGACACTTTGGTTCAGATCATGTCCTGTGATATCCAGCAATGCACAGATCCCCATCGGATGACCCAGTCCGTATTTACAGATCTTATCCACATCTTCCGGAGTACACACGCCTTCCTCGATCAACCTGCATGCCTCCAGATAAAAACAGTGAAAAAGTCTGTTCAGGCCAAAACCCACAACATCCTTGACTCGCACCGGTTCCTTGCCGATCTCTGCAAGGAGTGATGTGACCTCGTCTGCTGTTTCTGCGGCCGTCATCAGCCCCGGTATTACCTCGACCAGCTTCATGACACTTGCCGGTGAATTGAAATGAGTACCGATAACTCTGCCCTTTCTTGATTCGCCTACAGCTGATGCGATCTTTGATATCGATATACTTGAAGTGTTGCTTGCCAGTATAGTTTCCGGCTTGCATATTCCGTCAAGCTGGCTGAATATCCCGAGCTTTATTTCAATGTTCTCCAGTACTGCCTCTATCACTATATCGCAGTCAGCCATGTCTTTTACATCTCCGGTCGGTACCACATTCGCAAGTATATTTTCTTTTTCGCTTTTTTCAAGCTTGCCTTTTTTTATGCGTTTTTCCAGAATATCATTCTGCTTTGCTTTTCCCTTTTCTGCAATTTCCAGTGAGGTATCACTGAGTACCGTTTCCATTCCGGCCCGGGCAAAACACAGAGCGATCTCAGCTCCCATCATTCCTGCACCTACCACGCCGACTTTCTTTATCATAAAATTCGCCTTCTTTCCCTGTATAAAAATCCGAATAATAATTGTTGTACATGGCCGGTATTCATCAGTTTATTTAATAACACCGGCCAGGCAATTATATTCTTTCTATGAGCGTCGATACTCCCAGTCCGCCTCCGCAGCACGAAGAAAACATTCCGTATCTGCCGCCGCGTCTTACCAGTTCCTTCATCGTGAATATGCAGACCCTGGCGCCTGACGCTCCGTTAGGATGCCCGAAAGCGATCGCACCTCCGTTAGGATTCCAGTTCTCCATGTTCATTTTCTCACCATGCATTTTTTCCATCTGCTTTATTACACTGAGATTCTGTGCTGCAAAGGCTTCATTGCACTCGTATACATCGATATCTCCCATGCGAAGACCCGCTCTCTCCAGGCACTTTGTGTTGGAATATGCAGGTCCGATCCCCATTATCTTAGGATCAACTCCTACATCTGCGCCTGTCACCCATCTTGCAATCGGTTTGTATCCCAGTTCCTCAGCTTTTTCTGCGCTCATCATCAGTACAAAAGCTGCACCATCATTCCTTCCGGATGCATTTCCTGCTGTAGTCACTCCGCCCTCATTGACCGGCTTGAGTTTTGCGAGACCTTCTATCGTCGTATTTTTTCTCGGATGTTCATCAGTATCAACAACTACAGTTTCACCTTTTCTTGAATACCTGACTTCAACAGGTATGATCTCATCGCGGAAATATCCCTTTTCCATGGCTTCAGCAGCTCTCTGCTGTGATCTGAGTGCAAATCTGTCACATTCCGCTCTCGTGATATCCCATTTATCCGCCATAAGATCCGATATCTGTATCATCGACATGTCATCTTCGTCATCCGGCGCCAGTCTGAGCGGCGCTGCTGTCGGCGGGATCGCCTTATAAGGCTCCACAGCTGTCGAATACTTGTAATATGTCTGGCTGTGCGCTTCTGCACCTCCGCACACTGCAACATCTATCAGTCCCGCCTGTATCTGAAGTGCTGCATTGTTGATGCACGCTATTGATGATCCGCACTGCATCTCTATGAATGTCGCAGATGTTTCGTATGGAAGACCTGCCAGAAGAGATGCATATCTTGCAAAATTGTGAGTATTGACATCTCCTGAAGCGCTTCCTGCAAACACTGCATCCACGGTTCCTTTTTCCAGGATCTTTGTTTTTTCACAAAGACCTTTTATTGCCAGTCCTGCAAGCTGTACAGGAGTGAAAGGTCTGAGTGCTCCTCCCATCCTGCCAAAAGCTGTGCGGGCTCCATCGATTATAACAACTTCTCTGCTCATATTATCCTCCTTTACTCCTCTTATTTACTCAGCATCCCACTGTGCGATGATCTCAGGGATGACTTTCTTCAGGTCTCCGCAGATAGCGTAGTCTGCAAGCTGCATCATAGGGGCTTCGGGATCTTTGTTTATCGCGATTATTATGTCAGAAGTCTGCATCCCTGCCAGATGCTGTATAGCCCCTGAGATGCCGCATGCAAAATATATCTTAGGCTTTACCGTAGTACCCGTCTGTCCGACCTGATGGCTGGCGTCTATCCAGCCTGAATCGACTGCAGCACGGGAAGCGCCTACTACTCCGCCTACCTTGTTTGCGAATTCCTTTATCAGCTTGAAGCCCTCTGCATTGCCAAGGCCTCTGCCGCCTGAACATATGATCTGTGCGTCTGTCAGTGATACCAGTTCCTTTGCTTCCTTCACCACATCCAGTACTTCCACGTTTATGTCATCGGCTTTCAGATGTGCTTCCACCTTCACCAGTCTGCCTTTTTTCGAAGCATCCTTCTCCAGCTTCTCCATTACTCCCGGTCTTACTGTCGCCATCTGCGGTCTCGTCCTCGGCGTCACGATAGTGGCCATGAGGTTGCCTCCGAAAGTAGGTCTCGTCTGCTTCAGGCCCTTGTCATCGCTTTCAGGATCCAGTCCCTCTGTGCTTGCTGTCGTATATGTCTCAAGATAATCTATATATTTACCTGTGTTTATGTCCAGCCTCGTACAGTCCGCCGTAAGTCCCGTATCCAGTCTCGCTGCGATCCTCGGTGCCAGATCTCTTCCGATATGTGTGGCTCCGAAAAGTACGATCTCAGGCTTGTACTCGTTTATGGCGTCCGTTATCACCTTTGCATACCCGTCTGTCGTATACTTCTCCAGAAGCGGATCCTCAATCTGATACACTTCATCTGCTCCGTATGCGTAAAGTTCATCCACCAGATGATCCGTGCCGTTTCCCACCAGTAATGCACATACCTTCGTGTCAGCTCCTATCTCCCTCGACAGTCGGTATCCTTCTCCCAGCAGTTCCACGGCAACGTTCATCAGCTTTCCTGCTCTCTGCTCCGTATATACCCATACATTCTTATATGCGGCAAAATCAGTCATTTTCTTTCCTCCTGTTTTTCCTAGATTATGTGCTTCTTCTTCAGATCATCTATGAGATTGCCTGCAAGTTCCTTTGCTGAATCTCCCTCTACTGTGATTCCCTTGCCCTTCGGCTTCGGTGTGAATGATCTGAACACGTTGGTAGGTGACGCTTTGAGTCCCACTGACGTCCTGTCTACGCCTATCTTCTCTGCATCCCATATCTGGATATCCGCTTTGCCTGCTTTGAGTATCCCTCTGATGCTCATGTATCTCGGCGTGTTCAGATCCTTGATGGCTGTCAGCACGCACGGCATCTGCAGCTTCAGTTCCTCATATCCGTCTTCCAGTGCTCTCTTCACACAGATGTCTTTTCCGTCCATCCTGAATTCCTTCACATATGTCACCTGAGGCAGTCCCAGCTTCTCTGCGATCTGAGGTCCTACCTGTGCAGTGTCTCCGTCGATGGCCTGTCTTCCTGCAAAGATCAGGTCGAAGTCTCCTAAGGTCTTTATCCCAGCTGCCAGAGCGTTGGATGTTGCCCATGTGTCCGATCCGCCCAGTGCTCTGTCTGAAAGCAGGATGGCTTCATCTGCTCCCATGGCTATGCACTCCTGCAGCATCTCCTTTGCCTGCGGAGGTCCCATGGTCACTACTGTGACTACTGTATCAGGCTGATCGTCCTTGATCTGCAGCGCCTGCTCCAGCGCATTGGCGTCATCGTGGTTCAGTATCGATTCCACGCCGTCTCTTATCAGTGTCCCTGTCTCAGGGTTTATCTTTATCTCATTGGTGTTAGGTACCTGCTTGACGCATACTACTATTCTCATTCTGTGCTCCTCCTGTTCCTATCTGAAAATGCTTCCTGAGATGACCATCCTCATTACTTCAGATGTTCCCTCATAGATCTCTGTTATCTTCTGGTCTCTGTACATCCTTTCCACAGGATAATCCTTGATGTATCCGTATCCGCCGTGGAACTGGACTGCCTTGTCCACTACATATGACGCAACTTCCGAGCACTTCAGCTTAGCCTGTGCTGCCTCCACAGTACTGTTGAGACCTCTGTCCCTGGTGTTGCATGCGTTGTACAGCACGAACCTTGCAGCGTCGATCTCCGTCTTCATGTTCGCCATCTCGAAGGCAAGCGACTGGAACTTGTTCAGCGATCTTCCGAACTGCTTCCTCTGCTTCATGTATTCCACAGTCTGATCGAATGCTCCCTGAGCGATACCCAGTGCCTGAGCTGCGATACCCAGTCTTCCCACATCCAGTGATGTCATCGCTGTCTTGAAGCCCTTGCCTTCTTTTCCAAGGAGGTTCTCCTTCGGTATCCTGCAGTCTTCGAATACCAGCTCTGCCGCGATGGAACCTCTGATACCCATCTTGTTCTCTTTCTTTCCTCTCGAGAATCCCGGCGTACCTTTCTCAACGATGAATGAACTGATACCGTGGTTGCCCTTACTCTTGTCTGTCATGGCCATGATCACATATACATCTGCGATGCCGCCGCCTGAAATGAATATCTTGGATCCGTTGAGGACATATTCTCCTGTCTCCTCGTCCAGCTTCGCTGTTGTCTGCTGCATGGCCGCATCCGTTCCTGCATTAGGCTCTGTGAGTCCGAAGGCTCCAAGCTTCTTTCCCGAAAGGAGATCCGGCAGGTAATTCCTCTTCTGTTCTTCCGTTCCGTATGTAAAGATCGGCCAGCAGCACAGTGCGTTGTGTGTCTGCACTATGACTCCGTGGGACGCATCAACCTTTGACAGTTCCTCCACCGCCATGATGTATGTCAGGTAGTCCGTGCCTGCACCGCCGTACTCCTGCGGGAACGGCATGCCCATGACGCCCAGCTCTCCCAGCTTCGCCACTGTCTCATAAGGATACTTTGCTTCCGCGTCGATCTCCTCTGCAATCGGTGCGATCTCTGTCTCAGCAAATTCCTTTATCATCTTCTTTACCATCTGCTGTTCTCTTGAATAAGTGAATTCCATTTATTTTCCTCCTTAAATGTCACCCTCACCATTTTTGTTTCAAACTATTTTTATGGAAAATCCATTGTCGCTGTATTAAAAGGCCTCTGTATCTTGTGTTTCACCAGATATATCCAACAACTATATCAATGCTTTCCTGTTTGCCTTTATATGACTCAAGAAACATGCCAATCGTGTAAAAAATTTTCAAAAAATTAAACGTTGAAATTTCAACGTTTATACATTCATTTTCTAAAATTATATTTTTCTGTATTTTCTGTAAAGTGATGCATTTCATTTTTTTGATGTTCAACAGCATCAAAACACGCATAATAGCTTCCCTCACACTGGACCACTTACATAGTCCTGTCTCTGACATACAAAAATGGCAGGCTTCTGAAATAATGCAGATCATTGATCCTGCCATTTTTCATTGCCTGCCTGTTTATAAGAAATTACAGATATGCCCTGCTCATGCTATATACAAAGGCTGTCACATCCCGTATTTCTGCAGTTTTCGAACTACTGTAGACTGGTTCACTCCAAGCTTCACCGCCATTTCTCTGGTTGTGTCGCACCTCTCCCGGGCACTTTGGAACATAAGCTTCTCAAAAGCTTCCATCGCATCACTCAACATCATGTCGCCGTAATTTTCAACAGCTTTTTCTACTATTATTTTTGTCGGATCGCGTAGCGTCTCTGCCACCCATGGCAGATCCTCGGTCTGCAGATATTCGTTACGACTTACAACGACCATGTTCTCTATAACATTTTTCAGCTGCCGCACATTGCCCGACCATTTATATTTTTCCATTTCTTCAACCACTTCCGGCGTCAGCATCTTCTCCTGTGCATACATCCTGTTGAAGCGATTAAGAAACATGGTTGCCAGCGGCATTATGTCTTCCTTTCTCTGACGCAGCGGTGGTATGTCGATTTTCACAACATTGAGCCTGTAATACAGATCCTCCCTGAATGTGCCTTCTTCCACCATTGCCTCGATATTCCGATTCGTTGCTGCGACGATCCTTACATTAACTGTCTTCGTATCTACAGCACCGACACGTCGAACTTCTCTGGTCTCCAGAAATCTCAACAGCTTTACCTGAAAGTCCAGCGGAGTCTCTCCTATCTCGTCGAGAAAAACCGTCCCCCCATCCGCCGCTTCGAGCAATCCGACCTTTCCGGCCTGCATTGCTCCGGTAAATGCACCTTTCTCATATCCAAAGAGTTCTGATTCCAGCAGGTTTGCCGGAATAGCACCGCAGTTCAGCGTTATGAAAGGCTGCTCTCGCCGCACGCCGTATCTGTGGATATGGCAGGCGACTTCCTCTTTTCCAACACCTGATTCGCCCAGTATCAGCACATTCGCCTGAAAATTAGCCACGTGTTCTGCCAATGTGAGAACTTCCTGCATTTCATGACTGACTGCCAGTATCCTGCTGTTACTGTCAGCATCCGGTTCTGACAGCTCCGCTCTGTAACGGTCCATATACATGCATCCGACTTCCCTGGTGCGTTTCACTTCTTCTCTCAATTCGTAGATTTCCGTTATGTCGCGGGCATTGATAACGACCTTCTGTACATTACCTTTTTTATCAAGGACAGGCCTTCCTGTCACCATGATGTGTCGTCCGGATTTCACGAGCTGCCTTACGGATACAGGTGCTTTCTGTTCGATAACCATGTATGCAACAGAGTTCGGCATCCATACAGGATTTATAAGATCCTCCATATACCTGCCTTCCATATCTCTGCGTTTTATTTCGGCAACTCTTTCATAGGAACTGTTCACATACAGCACCTTGCCTTCCGCATCAGTAACCAGGATGCCGTCAAATGACCCTTCAAGTATATCCTCAAGATCCGATACGGTCTTTTTTAAATATCTTATTTCTGTTTTAAAATCGTGATCTCTCATATACTACACCTTCATTTCCCTGTTTTCAGATACTGATATTTATTTGCTCCTCCAGCTCCCTTATAAGCTTTTTTATACACCTTTGCAAAGCTGCTCTATTTCACTGATGCAACTATTTTACCTCTGACATGCCTTGCACGAAGAAGTTCAAAAGCACGTGGTATCTCATCAAGTGTTATTTCCGTAATATACGGCGGCTGTATCTTTCCTTCTTCAAGGAGTTTTACATAGCAGTCACCTATCTCAGCAAGACGGCGCTGTGCTCTGAAATCTCCGTTCATATGTGCACCACCAAGTGCGACCTCGTGTATCGACATACCCTTCTCATAAAACCTAAGTCGGCTGAAATCCGGCAGTTCTACAACTGCTACCAGCTGTCCACTGAATGCCAGCAAATCTATATCCTTTGTTGCTGTTTCTCTGTCTATTGTATTTATCACATAATCAAGACCTCTGCCATCAGTCTCTTCCATCACACATTCATAGAGATCTTCAACATGATAGTCCAAAGCTGTGTCAGCGCCAAGGCTTCTGACATAATCGCTGTTTTCCGATGAACAGGTAGTTAATATCCTTCCTGCACCGAGATATCGTGCCAGTTGTATGGCATATCCACCCACACCACCTGCGCCTGCATGTATCAGAATGCTTTTCGTTTCATCTATTTTAAGTTTATCAACAGCTGCCTGATATGCTGTGAATCCTGCACATGGCAGAGCAGCAGCAGTTACAAAATCTATATGTGCAGGCAGCCTGCTTACAGTATGCGCTGATGTGCAGGCATATTCCGCAAATCCTCCATTTGTTTTTTTCAGATTGCCATGGTAAAAAACTCTATCTCCTTCCCGGAAATAATTCCCGGCATTTTTGCCTGCAGCATCTACAATTCCTGCAACATCAAGCCCGGGTACCGGATCCTGAGGCCATGAAACATCGCCCCATCCAGCTGCCAGCTTGTAATCAACAGGATTCAGACCGGCTGCTTCAACCCTGACTCTTATCTCATCATCTTCCGGCTCTGGTATTTTACGGTCCTCCGTATATGTAAACTCACTGATACCATCTCTATGCTCTAATACTATTGCTCTCATCTCATAACACCTCCACTTCCTGTAAATTCACGCTCATAACCATTGATTTTACAGACTTCTCTTTAAATAATCGATTTTTTGAATGGTGCTGCCTTGTTTCCGATTATGAATCTATTCTCATCTGTACACATGGGCAGCATACTTTCAGACACCTGTATGTCAATAAGATGTAACGTATCTTTTATTTTTACAACTTTCGCATTATCTGGATCAATACCTGCACATGTCTGTATAGCAGCTCTGAGACCGTCTTCTTCTGTCTCAACTATCACCGGCATTTTCCCCGCTTCGGGGTTCCCTGATGCTATACAGTTGGTATACGTGGAAAGAAGATCTATCTGTTCATATGCCGACTGCAGTATGAAGTCAGCTATCCCACAGCCTGTAGCATTGCTGTGTGTCCCGTGGGAAAGACCAAGTACGAATATCCTCTTTATGTCGGGACCGTCAAAATCCGGTATCCTGCCTACCGACCTGCGACCTGTTATATTAGGATCCATTCCTGCACCTGTAACATCCTTGCCGATCTGCTCTACGATCAGCACATCTATTTCATCGAACTGAAGTCTGGGCATAAGGCTTTTGCTGATCCTGAGCAGCTCCGGTTCGCGCTCCATTATCTCACTGCCGGGAACGGCTTCGACATGATATACCTGCTCATGCCCGTTCTCGATTATGGCCACGCCGAAGGGCACATTCAATTTTTCAAGCATTATTCCCGCGATCTGCGGAATGAGTACAGGAAATTTCCCGAATCCTTCCTGATGCAGTCTTGAACATCCGTTATGCTTGCCTCCGCCAATGGCAAGCATTTTACACAGGCCGCTCTCGATAGGACCGTCAAAATCCGTATGGACCTTGACTCTTCCCACAGGCACAATGCCGTCAGCCTCATAAGCATTCCTGTCTATATGTACAGGAACACCTTTCGGCGTTTCGCCTATCACTACGGTTTCCATAGATGACTTTATCGGAACGCCCATGGCTTCTTCAGTGATGCCGTATCCTTCTATTATTTTCTGCTGCTCTTCTGCCACACCTCCACCATGACTCCCCATGGCAGGAACGATAAATGGTTCCGCTCCCATGTTGAGAAGACCGTCTATCGTTGCCCTGACAGTTATATCCAGATCGCAGATCCCTCTGCTGCCGACCAGTACTGCTATCCGCTGCCCCTGCTTTACAGTGTTTTTTATTTTATCTGATTTGAAATCATCAGTAAGTTTCCTTCTTATATCCTCCAGTACATCATTCGGAAAAATCTGCTCCAGATGATACATTACCGGGAGTTTTATCTTGTATGCGCTTTCTGGTAAAATCGGCATTTTCTCACCTCTTTGTTTTTTTCCAATTATTTTTGTTTCGTGGATACGGAACGTAGATACATTTACGTTCAAATACATCATATAGTTTGACTTTTGCCGTATAACTTATCTGATCAAGTTCTATCACATGAGAATATACATCCACTAAGGCTTCTCTTTTTATAAAAGTTTCGGTGAAGAATGTACTTTTTAGTAATTTACCAAAAGATTCTATTCTTCTCTCTGTTGGAACGTCATATAAATTTTTTATAGCAGCTCTGAGCATATTCAATGATAGCAGCAGCCATACAAAGATAAAGGTAAAGATATACGGAACTATGGCAAAGATATTCAATTCAATATAATCATTTTTCATCAATACAATAAGTACAATGGATACTGTTAGAATCAGCAGAAATATTATATTGTACCCTTTGGGGCTTATATATTTTTTCTTGTATTTTTCTTTGCTGAACATAGATATCACCTTTCTTTCAATTATCATTATGGAATCATTTAAAGCTGATTTGATTCCACAGCTTTTACTGCATCCACAATTACATTTTCATCCACGTGAAACGGCATTCTATGTGCGTCTTCGCTCTTTGTACATGTTAATTCGGCAATTTTTCTTATATACGAATCACTATTCGGCATTCTTAAATCATTTAAATTTACAGGCAATCCCACTGCTTTGTAAAAATTCATAACATTTTCCCACTCTTTTTCATCCCACTTTCCCCGATCTATATATTCTGCTGCCAGCTGCACCAGGGTTCCGTAAGCAACCATTTCTCCATGCAAAATATTTTGGTGTCCGTCTGAAAAGCTCATGCCATTATAAATACCATGAGCAATAGCGCATCCGTTATTTTCGAAACCCACCCCACTCAAATAGATATTTGTTTCTATGATTGCTTCCAGTTCCTTGCTCAGAGTTTTTTCTTTGATATCCTCAACAGCCTTCACCGCATATTTAAAAAGCATTTCATTACAAAGCTTCGCCAAATAATAGGCTGTATTTGTTGCCACTCCATCTGTATAGTTTTCAACACCAGAAAGTTTACAAGCCTTTGCTTCATAATAAGTTGCAAACGCATCTCCGATCCCTGCCACCAGCATTCTGGCAGGAGCGTTCATGATCACTTCCGTATCAACTATAACAACATCCGGATGCCTTTTAAGTTTAAGAGTTGCTGCAAACCCGCCATTTTC
>CAJJPZ010000044.1 GCA_905193765.1 uncultured Eubacterium sp. | reverse complement strand
ATTGGTGCGGATAAAGGGATTCGAACCCCCATGAAGTAACCCTCACACGGACCTGAACCGTGCGCGTCTGCCAATTCCGCCATATCCGCAAATTGTTTTGCTGTATTTCAGCGACTATTTTATTATACTATACTTCCGAAAAAATGCAAGCACTTTTTATTATTTTTTCAACTTTTTTCATAAGATTATTATCTGCAGTACAAACCTTTCTCTTAAAACTGCCATCATTACCGTACCGGAGGTGTGAAAAAAGTGTGAAAAACTTTGTATAAACACCTCAATCGTTGAAAAATCAACGGGTAAGACATAAGCCGGGTTCTGTATCTGACGATCATCTATCTCGACCTGCTGTTACCAGCAGGCTCCAGCGACCTACCTACCGGGCAGCGACGGGCCGCCGCCTTTTGCGCCCTTTTTGGTCTTGCTCCGGATGGGGTTTACACGAGAGGTATGTTACCATATCCCTCTGTGAGCTCTTACCTCACAATTTCAACCTTACCACGGCATTACCCGTTTCGGCGGTGTGTTTCTGTTGCACTTTCCCTATAGTTACCTACGCCGGACGTTATCCGGCATCCTTGCCCTGCGGAGCCCGGACTTTCCTCATATATCCCTAAGATATACGCAATCGTCTGTCTTACCCGAAGAAGATTATAACATTATAAACGGGTCGAAATCAACCTTCGATAAGCATATTTCGACTTTATCAGCAAGCTTCTTTTCCATCATAGCCGCAAAAGCTTTACCGAAGAATTTTTCCGTATGATAATGACCTGCATCCACGATGCATATATTGAGTTCGTCTGCCAGCTGTGCCTCGTGATATTTAAGATCACCCGTCACGAACATATTGCATCCCGAATCCTTCGCCATAGCCACAAGATCCGCACCTGCTCCCGTGCATACACCCACGGTTTTCACGATCCTGTCGATATCTCCTGCGACTCTTATCTCACGAAGGCTGACATCAAGTTCCGCTGTTATGCGTCCCAGCATCTGTCTTACAGTTACAGCTTCCTTCAGCTTTCCGATGCGGCCTATATCAGCATCGCTTCTGTTTTCTATCATCTTTGCAGGACCATCGACACTTTCACCCGCAAGATTTTTTACAGATGTAAGCCCTAGAAGTTCCGCTATCCAGTCGTTGTTGCCACCCTTTATCTTGTCAAAAGGTGTATGACACGAATATACCGATATACCCTTTCTTATCACATTGCAGATCAGTGCGCCCTTGCCGGTACTATCATCGATGCGTTTCACGCTATCAAACATAAGAGGATGATGCGTCACGATCATATCAGCTCCTGCAGCCGTCGCCTCTTCCACTACTCTCTTGTCGATATCGATAGCCAGCAGCACCTTGCGTACTCCGCTGTCGGCAGAGATCACCTGCGCTCCGCTGTTGTCCCAGCTTTCCTGAAGCTGTACAGGTATCACTGATTCTATCATATCTATGATATCTCTTACAGTGCAAATTTTATCTTTATTCCTCTCCATTCCGGACCTCCTTCATCAGTGCCTTTATGTAATAGATATTATTGCATATACGCTCTTCCTGTTTCATGTTTCTGTGCCTCGACATCATCACGCTCTTGAGGATGTTTTTTTCCCTGGACAGATTCATCCTGAGGAATTCCTCCACCGGACCACTCCCTCTGACTATCCACGGAGGTATCCTGTACTGTATATCCTCGCCAGTGAAGCCCGACATGAAACCGCGGTATTTCGTACTGACAGGATGCGACTCGACACGGACGTCAGGACTTACAGCAGTTATTATCTCCGGCAGATTGCTGCCCTCAACTGCGATATCCTCGCTGATGATCCTGAACCCATTGTCGCAGAGCCATTTTCGCAGGTATCCCTGACCGATCCTGGGCTGCAGCACGAAACGTTTGAATGAATACGTATGTTCCATATCTGCTGCCATGATATCCCTTATCAGTCTGCCTCCCATGCCCGCTATGACCACCGCATCCACCTCACCTCTGCCTATGGTAGCAAGGCCGTCACCCTCTCTGGCTTCGAACCCGGAATCATCTTCAAGATAAAGTCTGCTGTTTTCAACAGCCTTTGACAGTGACGGGCCGCTTATATCCGACACTATCGCCCTGCGGCAGCTGCCGCTCTGCAGCATGTATATCGGCAAGAAGCCATGGTCGGTACCAATATCGGCCATGGCTTCTGGATTTTCTGTTCGTTCTGCAATGATCTGCAGTCTTTCGCTTAAATTTATCATATCAAAACCTTTTTCAAATAATCGTCCTCTGAAGCTGTTATTATTCCAGATAATCCTTGAGCTTCTTGCTTCTGGTCGGATGCCTGAGCTTCCTGAGCGCCTTCGCTTCGATCTGTCTGATCCTCTCTCTTGTCACGTCAAATTTCTTACCGACTTCCTCCAGCGTCCTGGCTCTGCCGTCCTCAAGGCCGAATCTGAGCTTAAGGACTTTCTGTTCTCTCTCGGTAAGTGTGCCCAGAACATCCACAAGCTGTTCCTTGAGCATGGAAAATGCAGCTGCCTCTGCAGGTGCCGGTGCATCATCATCCGGTATGAAGTCGCCCAGATGGCTGTCCTCTTCCTCACCTATAGGCGTTTCGAGCGAAACAGGCTCCTGTGCTATCTTGAGTATCTCTCTCACCTTTTCTACAGATATACCCATCTCAGCTGCGATCTCATCTGGTGAAGGTTCTCTGCCTTCTTCCTGAAGGAGCTGTCTCGAGACCCTTATGAGTTTGTTTATAGTTTCAACCATATGCACAGGTATCCTGATGGTCCTTGCCTGATCCGCTATGGATCTTGTTATCGCCTGACGGATCCACCATGTAGCATAGGTACTGAATTTATATCCCTTCGTCCAGTCGAACTTGTCCACAGCCTTGATGAGTCCAAGGTTTCCTTCCTGGATAAGGTCGAGAAAAAGCATCCCTCTGCCTACATATTTCTTCGCGATACTTACAACAAGTCTCAGGTTGGCCTCGCAAAGTTTCTGCTTGGCGTACTCGTCGCCTTCCTCCATCCTCTTGGCGAGCTCTATTTCCTCCTGTGCGGTAAGAAGAGGCACCTTACCTATTTCCTTCAGGTACATCCTGACAGGATCGTCCACCGCTATGTTCTTTGAGATCGTCGCTTCAAGATCTATTTCCTTGGCATCCGGGTGTTCAGCCATCACAGCATCAACATCCGGATCATCTACATCTTCATCATCTATCTCAAGAAGGTTCAGATCATCAGGCTCGCTTTCCATGGTGACTTCGATCCCCTTGCCTATGAGCGTTTCATAGATTTCATCCATCTGATCCTTGTCAAGATCCACATCTCCCAGTCTCGATGCGATTTCCGCATAGGTCAGCATCCTGTCCTTCTTGCCGGCGGCTTTATCTGACAGATCCTTTATGACTTGCTTTTTTGTTTCATCGTCGAGTACCGCAATATCTCCCTCGAAACTTCCACCTTTATTGTCTGTATTATTCTGTTCCATCACTTTTGCTTTTTTATCCACTTTACCTGCTCCGTTTTTTATTTTTATATCACCGCTCATAATCCTTGCCCCTCTTTACTCTTTCAGCTTTTTCTGTATTTCTATAAGTTCCTGTGTAAACTGAATTATCTTCTCATGGTTTTCATCTTCATCCGCCATCGAAAGCTTTGCCAGGATCTCGGCCTCCTGCTGCCGGAGCATGCCTTTACGCACGTTCCTTATGCAGTCGTCGAAGATCTTCGATTCGCGTCCCGCCGGCAGCACTCTGCGTTCTATCATGTCCAGATATACCGCAACGTCATCATCCAGCATATCTCTCACAGCTGCACTGCTGATATGTTCGTCTGATCCTGCGATTTTCCTTATAGCCCCATATATGCTCCTGCCCGCATTGCTTCTGAAAGCGCTGTTTTCCAGATCCTCCGGCAGCTTCACAAGTCGTTCGTCTGCCAGCATGACCTGAATGAGATCCTGCTCCACAAGAGGCATCTCATCTTCGACGCGTTTTTTGTCATGTTCCGCCCGGTAGTGACTGCTACTCTCCTGACTATTATTGCCAGAATATTCGAATCTTATAGCACCCTCTGAAATACCGGTTTCAGCCGCAAGCTTTTTTATATAGATGTCAGCCTCCACAGGCTTCATCTCCCTGAGTACCGCAACAGCATCTCTTATAAAATCCACCCGCTGCATCTCATCATCCGTATCGTATCTGGATCTCACCATATTTATCTTGAAATCCCCATACGGCACGGCATTCTGTACCAGGTCAGCAAAAGCTTTCCTGCCGTTTTTCCTGATAAACTCATCGGGATCCTTACCGTTGGTCACCTTGAGCACCCTTGCACGGCATCCGGCTTTGTAAAGGACATCCAGCCCCCGGAACGCCGCATTCTGTCCTGCACTGTCTGCGTCATATGAAAGTATCACATTCTTCGTGTAACGCCTGATCAGCTTCGCCTGGTTTTCTGTAAGCGCAGTGCCCAGCGATGCCGAAACATTTCTGACACCAGCCTGATAGAGCGATACCACATCCATATAACCTTCCACAAGTATTATCGCATCCTGTCTGCCGGCCTCTTTTCTTGAAAGATTGAGTCCGTACAGATTGTTCTTTTTGCGAAATACAGCTGATTCCTGTGAATTGAGATATTTAGGCTCGCCCTCGCCTATTATCCTGCCTCCGAAGCCTATGACTTTCCCTCCTGTATTTATTATAGGGAAAATAACACGGTTCCGGAATTTATCATAGCATCTCCCCTTGTCCGATCTCGATATGAGTCCGAGTTCAAGGAGTTTGTCGTCTCTGTATCCCATGGATCGCAGATGGTCATACAATGACGACCACTCGCCGTCAGCATAACCTATCCCGAACTCATTGAGAGTTTCCTCGCTTATCCCCCGGCGTTTCATATATGTATACCCGGGGTTGGCGCCGGAACGCATGGCTCTGAAAAAAAACAGAGCCGCCTGCCTGTTGATCTCATACAGCTCGTCCCGGTTCCCGGAGCTTCTGAATGCGCCTTCGAGACTTATCCCGTACTCTTTAGCCAGCATCTCCACAGAACCCTTGAAATCGAGACCGTAGTATTTTTCAACAAAACTCAGAACATCTCCTGAGGCGCCGCATCCGAAGCATGTATATATCTGCTTTGTTTCTGAAACTACAAAAGATGGCGTCTTTTCATTATGGAACGGGCATACACCCTTATAGTTACTGCCGGCCTTTTTGAGAGAAACCACCCGGCCGACGACGTCTACTATATCACACCTGCTTTTTATTTCATCTACGATATTATTCTGCCTGTTTTGCTTCACATTACGTCCCTCATAAATCATTCTATATTTATATACGACAAAACTTGTCTTTTTCCTTTTTACCAATCAAAAAAATCATCACAAAACAGCAAAATAGTTTTAAACGGCTTCAAAACAGCCTGTTGTACAGATTCATCGCATACCGGTCTGTCATCCCTGCTATATAATCCTTGACAAGCACCGCATCAGGGTACTCCCCAGCCATTCCAGTGAATTCTTCTGTCATCTCCGACGGATTTTCCAGAAAATATCCGTACAGCGATGTTATTATCACCCTGACTTTGCTCACATCTTCGGCTTTTTTAACATTCTCGTTATGATAGACGTTACGGAACATGAACGTCCTGAGTTCATCCATGGCTTCCCTTTTCTCATCGCTGAGCCGGGCAGTATCGCGCCCGAAACTGTTTTCGATCATATCCTTGACGAGGGTGTCTATCCTGAGCTTGTGCGTGCTGCCGAGGACTCCTATGGCGCCGGCGGGCAGATCGGCATCTGTGATTATGCCGCTGCGTATCGCATCATCTATATCGTGATTTATATATGCGATCCTGTCGCTTACCTTCACGATCTGTCCTTCCGGTGTGAATGGCATGACAGTACCAGTGTGATTCAGTATACCGTCTCTCACCTCCGCAGTCAGATTCAGGCCTTTGCGCTGGCTACCTCCCGATTCGAGCACATCTACCACTCTCAGGCTCTGTACGTTGTGCCTGAACCCTCCCGGATGTATCTCGTTCAGCACCGCCTCGCCGCTGTGGCCGAACGGAGTATGGCCCAGGTCATGCCCCATGGCTATGGCCTCTGCCAGATCCTCGTTCAGAGCGCATCCTCTGGCTATGGTCCTGGCGATCTGGGACACTTCTATCGTATGTGTCAGCCTCGTCCTGTAATGATCACCTTCAGGAGACAGGAATACCTGTGTCTTGTGCATTAGACGCCTGAAGGACTTCGAATGTATGATCCTGTCTCTGTCCCGCTGAAAATCCGTCCTGACACTGCATTTTTCCTCCGGTATGTTCCTGCCCCTGCTTTCAGCTGCTTTCGTGGCAAACTCCGAAAGTATATCATATTCTCTTTTTTCCAAAATCTCTCTGGTAATCATTTTTTCCTCTTTCAGGTATTGTATTCAATATTATAATACATACTGGATTTCATATTGTAAAGCCGTTTCTTTCCGCTATATCCGACGCCAGCCTCTTATCGACTATCCCCATGATCTCTATTATCTCTTCCTGAAGATCATCTTCAAGGAAAAAAATATCCACAGCTATCGCGTCTGCAAGATCATTTTTTTCATCATCATCAAGACTGCGGTAAAAATCAGCTGCCTGTATAAACTCTTTCATACCATTCTCCCCGTATCACACACCCGGCATATATAATCCGACACTGCCGAAAAACTGTCATCGCAAAGCCCTATACCCGGCACTGTGTTCCCTGGTGCGAAACAGATCTTACTGTCATATTCTGCAGCAATTGCCCCTGTAAGCTGCATCACCCCCAGTGCCATCGGAGGAAAGATTCTCTCATCCCAGCACAGCGTCCGTTTAATACAGTCATCATCAGGATCACGGCTTTGCTCTGCTATCTGTGCCTGCAGTTCGTATGATAACGATCCGTTCCCGTTCATTGCTTCACGCAGTCCGTCTACAGCAATATCAGGGTCATATCCGGCCATGAATTCAGCAGACATCCGATCCTTTTTTTTAAATGCTTCACGTGGCAGTGCGAAGATTCCCGGCGTTTTTTTTACCGGCACCCATCTGTATCTCACCATATGCTTTTTTCCACTGTCATTCTCCCAGATGAATGTCCCTGCAGTATACCAGCTCATATCAAAGAACGATCCCGATATACCATACACTGAATACAATCGTATCGCACAATTGATACTTTCCCTGTTATCAGCAATGAACCGCCAGAATCTGCGGCTGTCTATACCGCTGAACAGACTCTGCTTTGACATCGCATCTATTATATCGGGCAGCTTCTCCCATCTGTGCGAGAAAAATACCGGCAGGCTCTGGCACAGCAGATCATATTCACCATCATCAGTATCGAACTTCACTGCCAGTGCCTTTATATTGCGTGCAGTGTCTGCAGTCCCCCAGTCACCCATCATTGAAGAGAACCTTGCCAGTACAGGTGTTCTTATATCCTGATCGCTGAACAGACCTGCCCTGGTATACCCTGAAAATGACATGTACGGCTGAAAAAAGCCTTTTGCACAAATGCCCTTTTCGAATGCTATCCGCCTTCTTCTTTTCTGTGAAACCATTTCATGTAGTTTTTCAAGCAATAAAAAATCTGTCATCCACACCACCTCACAGCAGTATATGCGACAGATTTCTTTTTTGCTATATATTTGTTTTATCTTCCCGTGTGTCCGAATCCGCCTTCTCCGCGCGCGGTATCCGAAAGCTCGTCAGCATCCACCAGTTCTGCTCTTTCGAACCTGGATATCACCAGCTGCGCTATCCTGTCACCGTTGTTCACAGTGAAAGGCTCGTCGCCCCAGTTTATCAGAGGGATCTTTATCTCGCCTCTGTAATCGCTGTCGATGGTACCTATACCGTTGGTCAATCCTATACCGTACTTTACAGCCAGGCCGCTCCTGGCTCTCACCTGTGCTTCGCAGCCTTCAGGTATCTCCATGAACAGCCCCGTCGGTATCAGAGCTCTTTTTCCCGGCATTATTTCCACAGGATCGTCTGTATACGCCCGCAGATCCATGCCTGATGAGCCCTTCGTTTCATACGACGGCATGATCCCCGAGATGCTTTTTACTTTTATCTTCATCCTCTGACAAGTCCCTCCAGATCGAATTCCCTGCCGGTCACCGACGCCCCGCAGTATGATGAATAGTCGCCGATCAGTGCGGCAGCCTCCGTTATATCGTTTCTTGTAACTGAATCGAAGGCTTTGAGCACTTCTTCAGGCGATTTTATCCTGTCGGTCAGCAGCTTGCTCTTGCCTATCGAGAACATCCTGCTGTTCACACTTTCAAGACCGAAGATGTACGAACTCTTGACCTGTTCCTTGGCCATAGCCAGTTCAGCCTCCGTGACACCGTCCCTCACCAGAGCCTCCAGCTCATACTTTATAGCTTCAAGAGCATCTGCTGCCTTGTCATGGGACACGCCTGCATATATGCTGAAAAAGCCACTGTAGCTCGAAAATACATTCATCGAGCAGACCGAATACGCCAGACCCTTTTCCTCTCTTATATTCTGGAAAAGCCGTGAGCTCATGCTACCTCCGAATATGCTGTTCATGAGCACGAATGCATAATATCTCACATCAGTCATCGAAACGCCCGGAGTCCCGAGGCAGATGTGTGTCTGTTCTATATCCCTGACCTTGAGGTCGAAGCTCTGTCTGTACGGTTTAAGCGCTACAGGCTCGCATATCTTTTTCTCTGCGAGAGATCTGAGCCTGTTCTCAAACATATCTATTATCCTGTCTTCTTCAAAATTCCCGGCTATAGCCACTACTATACTGTCTCTGGCATATTTATCTCTCAGATATCCCGTCAGCTTTTTCCTGTCTATGCCGGTCAGACTTTCAGGAGTACCGAGTATGCTTCTGCCCAGAGGGTTCCCGCTGGATACAAGTTCCGATATAGTATCATATACATCATCATCCGGGCTGTCTTTCACCATCTTTATTTCTTCACAGATGACTTTGCGTTCCTTGTCCATCTCTTCCGGATCGAACTTCGATCCTGTCAGCATATCGAGCAGTATCTCCGCACCTTCATAAATATTTGATGAAAGTGTCTTGATATAATAACATGTCGCTTCTTTTCCTGTGAATGCATTGAACATACCGCCTATCTTATCCACATCTGAAGCGATCTCCTTTGCTGTTCTGTTTTCTGTCCCCTTGAACATCATATGTTCTATATAATGCGAAACACCCGAAACATCGTCTGTTTCATCCGAAGCTCCTGCTTTCACCCATATACCCAGTGCCGCAGACTGGACATAATCCGTCTTTTCCATCACAAGCGTGGTTCCACATTTCAGTTTCTCTATTTTTACCATATTTCATACGCCTTTCCTGTTTCAGCCCTGATCATTCGATACAGGCTTTTTTGAATACATCTCGTATTGTAACACAATACTGTGATTTTTCATATACTGCCATTGAACAAAATGAAAAAAAGAATCTGACCGGTTTATCCGGTTTATTTTAAGGAGGTAAACAATGACGTGTTTTTGCACACAACCAAATGATACGAACTGTCACAGTGCCAATATACTCTGCGACTTCAGCGGTAGTCTGGATGATGTCACCGCGACTCCGATATATGTCCAGAGCGTATATGATGCAGTGAAGTTCCATCTTCAGGGCATGAAGACTGTACAGAATCTGAAAATTTCACCAGCCATACCATGTGGTTTTTCTGTAAACAGGATCCTGGATATCAGATGCAAGAAAGTTTTCAACCCGGATAATGCATCTGACTGCGATAATCTCACATTAGATATGGAAACTGGTATATCCGGTGCATCATTCGTAAACAACTGTAATGGTGTTATCGAAACAATCGGTCCTGACGGCGTCCCGTCGGAAAAGATACTTTTTGCCGATACAAGCGGCTGTGATGATAAATGTCCCGGAGGCACCCCTGTATTCGGTACACAGAATGTGAAAATGTGGGGAAACATAATCGTATATCTTGATCTGGCTCTCTGTGATAACTGCGGAAGAGAAAGCACTATGACAGTATGCGCTGAGATATGCATAGCCAAACAGTCGCACCCTCTGCTTCTCACTAATTTCTTTGAACTGTCCATACCAAGCACCAGCAACTGTGCATTCATGCCGCGCCTGACGGAGCTCTCCAATGCAGGATTCGCATGCAGACTGGCCACAAACAACATCTCCCGGGATACATGCATAACTGCCAACGGTGAGATCAGTGCCAATCTCATAATACAGATATGTGTCACCTGTGAAAAGAAAATAACCGTACCTGTACAGCTGTGCGTACTTTCGACAGGATTTGCTGAAGCACCTCTTCAGGAAACGACTACAGGCGTGATGACATGCCCGGGACTTTTTCCTGAAAGAATTGACGAAAACAGCGGCTCCATGGGTACATCAGCTTGCAGCGGCAGCAGCACTCCAGGCTCAGGCTGCGATCCATGCGGTGCACCGGCGGTTGACGACTGCGGCTGCGGGTGCGGTGATTTCCCGCCGCCACCGCCAAACTGCCGATAAACTGTCCTGCTGTCAGCAGCGACAACAATAAACATATGACTGGTCTGCCATAAAAAAAACAGCTGCAGTTGCTGTATTACATAATACGACGAAACTGCGGCTGTTTTATTTCACCTTTTACGCTGTCTTTATATTTCCTCCAGATCCACGCTGCAGTTGTGGTGGACTTTCTGGACGTCATCATTGTCTTCAAGGATATCGATCATCTTCTTCAGCTGTTTCAGATCTCCGGCATCCTTCGGAGCTGCTTCCATCGACGGAACGAATTCTATGTCGGAATCAACGAATTCATAACCTGCGTTCATCAGTGCACCGTGAACATCAGTGTAGTTTTCCGGAGCAGTCTGGATCTCATAGCTGTCATCATGTGTGATCATGTCATCGGCACCTGCTTCGAGAGCAGTTTCCATCAGAGCATCTTCATCGATGTCGTCAGTCTTCTCTATGATCATGATTCCCTTTCTCGAGAACATGTATGACACGCATCCCGGAGTTCCGAGATTACCGCCGTGCTTGTCGAATGTTGATCTTACAGCAGCTGTCGTTCTGTTCCTGTTGTCTGTAAGAGTTTCGACTATGACAGCGACACCGCCGACTCCATAGCCTTCAAATGTGAGTTCTTCGTATGTTTCACCCTCAAGTTCGCCGGTTCCTTTTTTGATAGCTCTCTTGATATTGTCATTAGGCATACCTATGCCCTTTGCCTTTTCTATAGCGACTCTCAGTGTAGCATTATAGTCAGGGTCTCCTCCTGCTTTCGCTGCTACTATGATCTGTCTGCCGTATTTGGTGAACATTGCTGCACGCTTGGAATCCTGTGCTGCCTTTCTACCTGCTATTGTACCGTGTCTTCCCATGGAGACACCTCCTAACTTTTAATTATTTATTATCCTTAAAAATTATACACCCGTATGGGAAAAAATTCAAGAGTAAACAGTATTACTCTGCGTTCTGTTCCTCAGCTTCCTTTTTTGCCAGGTTTTTATGGGCTGTCGCCATCATGAGTTTTATACGATTGAGCTGGTTTACATCCGATGCGCCCGGGTCGTAATCTATGGCCGCTATATTGGCCATAGGGTTGCGTTTCCTCAGCGCCTTCATCATTCCTTTGCCCGTTACATGGTTCGGGAGGCATGCGAAAGGCTGCATGCATATGATGTTTTCCACGCCATCGTCTATAAGATCCACCATTTCTCCAGTCAGAAGCCAGCCTTCTCCACACTGATTACCCAGAGATATTATCTCCTGTGCTTTATCTGCGATATCCTTTATATACATCGGCTGATGGAATCTTTTACTCTTTCGAAGAGCCTTTCTCATAGGCTTTCTGAAAAACTCTATGACCTTTATAGCCATCTTGTTTCCCATCATCATCGCATATGATCCGGACAGATTCTGATAATTGAACTCCTTGCTGTACATACCATAGAGCAGGAAGTCCGTGAGATCCAGCACAACGGCTTCTCCGCCTTCGTTCTCGACTATGCTGACCACATCGTTGTTGGCGTTCGGATGATATTTTACAAGTATCTCGCCGACTATGCCGACTTTAGGTTTCTTTATGTCGAGCAAAGGCAACTTGTCAAATTTCCTTACGATATCCTCCATGCTCCTGCTGAACGCCCTCATGCTTCCCCTTGCTATGATATCATCTGCCTCACGGCAGCATTTTTCATACAGATGGTTTGCCGAGCCGGGTTCTTTTTCATACGGTCTCGTAGCATAGAGCACCCTCATGAACAGGTCTCCGTACATGACAGCCATCAACCCTCTCTTGATTACGCCGATAGAAAGGCTGAACCCCGGATTTTTCTCAAGCCCTGCCATGTTTACAGAAATAACAGGTATCTGCTCCATGCCCATATCTTTCAGAGCCTTTCTCAGGAGAGAAACATAGTTGCTGGCTCTGCATCCGCCGCCGGTCTGGCTCATGAATATACCCACCTTGTCCAGGTCTACTTCTCCGGATTTGAGATAGGATATTATCTGTCCCAGTGTTACGATGGTCGGATAGCATGCATCATTGTTTATATATTTCAGACCTTCCTCCACTGCATTCTTGTCCACGGTAGGAAGTCTCTTTACCTTGTACCCGCAGCTGGACATGGCGGTCTCCAGGAACTGGAAGTGTATCGGAGACATCTCAGGTATGAGTATCGTGTAATCCTTCCTCATCTCCTTCGTGAAGAACACCCTTTCGAACGGGCTTTTGTCATCCCTGTGTCTGACATTGTTCTTCTCACGTTCATCCATGGCTGCTTTCAGGGATCTTATCCTGATCCTGGCTGCGCCCATGTTGGTGCCTTCATCTATCTTCAGCACAGTGTAAAGTTTATTGTTTTTCTTCGTGATTTCCTCAACCTGGTCTGTTGTAACTGCATCCAGCCCGCAGCCGAAAGAATTCAGCTGTACGATCTCCACATCATCCGTCGTGCCCACGAAAGTCGCTGCCTTGTAAAGTCTCGAATGGTACATCCACTGATCCAGCGCCCTTATAGGTCTCGGCAGTTTGCCCAGATGCGCGATGGAGTCCTCGGTGAGAACGACCATGTCGAAGGAGCTTATTATCTTGTCTATACCGTGATTGACTTCAGGATCGAGATGATAAGGTCTTCCTGCAAGCACCACTGCTTTCTTTCCGTGCTCTCTTGCATATTTCAGCGAATACTCGCCCTTTTTCTTGATATCGTCTTTGACATGCTTGTCTTCCGCCCGCGCTGCCTCTACAGCTTCTTCAAGCTCCTGCCTTCCGACTCCTGTACGTTCCAGGAGTTTGTAAAGTTCCCGGCAGAGACGTTCATCATTGTCATAAGGCAGGAACGGATGAGAGAATTTCACGTCATTGTCTGCAAAGACATCGTCCATGTTCCCTGCGATGACTTCGGGATATGTAGCTACTATCGGGCAGTTATAATGATTAGGCGCCGTCTCGTCTTCTATCCGTTCATAGTTGATACTCGGATAGAATATCCACTTCGCACCGTGTTCCACGAGCCATTTGATATGACCGTGGACCAGCTTCGCCGGATAGCAGGCAGTATCAGAGGAAATGGTCTCCATCCCTCTCTCGTACATCTCCTTGCTGGAAATCGGCGACAGCATCACACTGAATCCCAGATGTGTTAACAGAGTGAACCAGAACGGATAATTCTCATACATATTCAGTACACGAGGTATACCTATAACTCCGCGTCTGGACTGTTCCTCTGTCAGCGGTTCATAATCGAACATCCTCTTAAGCTTGTATTCGTACAGGTTCGGCAGCTTGCTTTCCTCTGCAGTATGCTTGCCTTCGCCCTTCTCACATCTGTTGCCTGTGAAGAATTTAGTGCCGTCGTTGAACTGGTTCACTGTCATCAGACAGTTGTTCTCGCAGCCCCTGCATCTTATATGTGTGGTCTTCACCTGGAAAGCGGCTATCTGATCCGGCTTTATGATGGATGATACTGTGTCCTCCACATAGTTTTCCTTTGCGATCAGAGCTGCACCGTATGCCCCCATGAGTCCTGCTATATCAGGACGCACGATCTCCTTTCCCAGTATCTTCTCTATAGCCCGCAGCACTGCATCATTCAGGAAAGTACCGCCCTGTACGACGATCTTGTCTCCGGCCTCGTCAGGATTCCTGAGCTTTATGACCTTGTACAGAGCATTCTTTATTACCGAATATGAAAGTCCCGCAGATATATCACCTATCGTAGCGCCTTCTTTCTGTGCCTGTTTCACCTTTGAATTCATGAATACGGTGCATCTCGTGCCGAGATCCACCGGAGACTTCGCGAATATGGCTTCCGATGCGAAAGATTTAACATCCATATTCACGGATTTAGCATACGTCTCTATGAACGATCCGCATCCCGACGAACACGCTTCATTCAGCATGATGTTATAGATGGCGCCGTCTCTGATCCGCATGCACTTCATGTCCTGTCCGCCTATGTCCAGTATGAAATCCACGCCCGGAAGGAATTCCTCCGCGGCCTTGTAATGAGCCATGGTCTCGATTTCGCCCAGATCCGCCTTGAACGCAGCCTTCACGAGGCCTTCGCCGTAGCCTGTGGCTGTGACGTTTGCTATGTATGCTTTAGGCGGCAGCAGCGAGTAAAGCTCTCTGAGCATGTTCATCACGGCGTCCAGAGGCTTACCTTCATTTCCTGTGTAATATGAATACAGCAGGTTCTTCTCATCATCTATCAGAGCAGCCTTGGTCGTAGTGGAACCTGCGTCTATTCCAAGGAACACTCTGCCCTTTGCCTTTTTTATGTCTTTCCTGTTTATCGTATCCCTGCCGTGGCGTTCTCTGAAACCCATATACTCGGCTTCATCCCTGAACAGCGGATCGATATGCTTCGTATCGGAGAGAGCTGCAGGATCCGCTTTCTCTATCCTGGAGATTATATTCCCGAAGCTGAGCTCATCATATTTAGAAGAATTCATTGCAGCACCTATCGCAACGAAGAACTTCGAATCCTCAGGGAATATTATCTCATCGTCTTTCAATTCGAGAGTCTCAATGAATATTTTTCTGAGTTCCGACAGGAATGAAAGA
>CAJJPZ010000043.1 GCA_905193765.1 uncultured Eubacterium sp. | reverse complement strand
CTCAAAATCCCGTGGTGGCAACACCGTATGGGTTCGACCCCCATCGCCGGCACCAGTTTTTGCTGTGAATGGAGTACCGCGAAGCGGTATAACCTTATCAGGTATAGGGATTACAACAATTGAAACATGTTTTTTTAGGAGGAACACTTAATGAATGGTAGTCTATTAACAACTTTATTACCTCTGGTCTTACTGCTGGGCATAATGTATTTCTTACTTATAAGGCCTCAGAAGAAGAGAGAAAAAGAAGTAAACGCTATGAGAAGCGGAGTGCAGGTAGGAGATGAGATCATAACTATCGGCGGTATCTGCGGCAAAATAGTGAAGACAAAGGATGAATCCCTTGTTATACAGGTGGGAGCAGACAAAGTCAAATTTGAAATCATGAGATGGGCTGTTTCTAAAGTAGTTGAAGAAGGCAAGAACCATTCAGCTAAAAACAGGACTGCTGAAGTCGAAGATACTGCTGATGAAGAAAAAGAAACAAAGAAATCGAAGCCTAAGAGAATGAAAAAAATCACACCTGCAGAGAACACCGAAGAAAAAGCTGTTGAAGAGAAAGCTGCTGAGGGAACTACGGCAGAAGTGGAAGAAAAAGAAGCTGAAGAAAAAAGCGAAGAATAAAATCCATATGAACGAATCAGCTGAAAGCTGCCTGTAACTAATCGCGGGCAGCTTTTTTGTAACTCCGGAAATATCCAGCACGCTTTTTTACTCATGCCGCACCTGATGCTGCAATATAATATAGCGGAGGTACAGATATGGAATTTATCAGAAAGACCATTAAATCATTCGCGTTATGTCTTGCGATTTTCGCAGCCTTGACCTTTGTGCTGGCGGCGATGATACAGTTCACTTCGTTCAGGGAATCCTGGGCATTCGGGGGACTGGTGGTCGCACTGTCGCTGACGACTATGATCTTCGGGAGACTGGAAAGCGGTATAACAGGAAAACGCGGGCTGCTCACAGGCGCCGCATCGGCTGTCGTGATGGTTTTCATCATACTTTTCATTTCCGGCGAGATGTTTTCAGGTAACGCCGGACTGTCGGATATCAGTGTCTTTTATGCGATACCGGTAATAACTGGTGCCGCAGGGGGTATAGCTGGCGCCAATCGCACACGTTTGCAGTGATATTTATTGTGCATGTATGGCCAACAATCGCAGTTAAACACTTGTTTAGGGCGCAAAAAAGTAGTAAAATATAAAAAGTATGATTTTTTTATGTAATATGGGTGATACCGCATAATACGGTATCTAAGGACTCACAACAATTTTTTACCGGAGGATAAGGATTTTTATGAATTACAAGTTGAGAAGAGTTTTAGCAGTAATCGTATGCATCATTATCGTCGCCGGCTGGTATCTGACCATTGCGGGAGCAGGACCTGTCAAACCTATAAAAGACAGGATACAGCTCGGTCTTGATATCAAGGGCGGTGTTTATGTCGTTATGGAAGCGAAGAACACCAAGCTCAAAGGCGATGAACTCAGAGATGCAATGGAGCAGACACAGGCTGTCATCGAGGAAAGAGTAAACCAGCTTGGCCTCGCAGAGCCCGTTGTCACTATAGAAGGTGATAAGAGGATAAGAGTAGAGCTGCCTGGAGCTGAAGATGCAGAAGAGGCTATCAGCCAGATAGGAAAGACTGCACAGCTGCAGTTCGCACTTGCAGACGGTACCATCGTTCTTGACGGAGGCAATGTCAAGGATGCGCAGGTGACGACAGACAGCGAGAAGGCTGGATACGCCGTATCACTGCAGTTCGACAGTGACGGAGCAGATGCATTCTATCAGGCTACGCAGAAAGCCTACGGCGGATCAGTGAAATCAGCTGTCGACGGCGTAGGAGACAAGGCTATAATGATCATCCTGGACGGACAGATCATTTCAGCCCCTAATGTAAACGAGCCGATCAGCGGAGGAAAGTGCTCCATAACAGGTGGATTCTCAAAGGAAGAAGCATCAAATCTTTCGGCCCTTATCAATGGTGGTGCACTTCCTCTCGAACTTGAAGAAGTCAATTCATCAGTACAGTCAGCGAAAATCGGGTACAATGCACTTGAGATGAGTGTATATGCAGGACTCATAGGTCTTGCGATAATCCTTATACTGATGCTTATCGCATACAGAGGGATGGGTATCGCAGCTGACCTTGCGCTGCTCCTTTACGTTATAATCGTACTGAATATAATGTCGCTGATGGGAAGTGTACTGACGTTGCCTGGGATAGCGGGTATCATACTGTCCATAGGTATGGCGGTAGATGCCAACGTAGTAATCTTCGCAAGGATACGAGAAGAGATAATGAATGGCAAGACCGTGCGTGTGGCATGCCAGGATGGTTTCAAGAGAGCCCTTACGACAGTAATAGACTCACAGGTCACTACACTTATAGCTGCAGTCATACTGTACGAGATAGGTACAAGCTCGGTAAAGGGATTCGCATGGACATTCATGATAGGTATCGTCGTAAGTATCTTCACAGCGGTTGTCATAACACAGCTCTACATAGGTCTTATGGCAAACAGCAAAGTGTTCAGCAAAAAAGCGTTTTTTGGTATCAACAAGGACAACAAGGCGTCTTTCCATATCGACAGGACACTCCATTTCATAAAGCACAGGAAGATTTTCTATGCTATCTCGATAATGATCCTGCTGGTCGGTCTTGGATTCGGTATCGTCAGAGGACTCAACTACGGTATCGACTTCACAGGTGGTACGATGATCCAGATGGACATGGGTAAGACAGTGAAGACTGCAGATGTGGCAAAGGCTGTTTCCAAATACAAGCTGGAGCCTGAAATAATCTATTCTGGAGAAGGCAACAAGCAGATCGTCATAAGAACGATAAAATCTCTGGACAGCGGAGAAAGAGCAAAAGTTATCAGCACGATAAATGAGAAGTTCGGAACTACTGACAAGGATGTCGTCGCTCAGGAACTGTTCGGACCGTCCGTAGGAAAAGAGCTGAGGAACAATGCCATACTCGCCGTGGTGATAGCAGCCATATGCATGCTGATATACATAAGGTTCAGATTCTCACAATGGAAATTCGGCGGAGCGGCACTCCTGGGAGTACTGCATGATGTGCTGATAGTAATGGCATTCTATGCTATCTTCAATGTCACGGTGAACAATCCGTTCATCGCAGGTATACTGACCGTTGTCGGATATTCCATAAACGATACTATCGTAGTATTCGACAGGATACGTGAGAACCTCAGATTCCACAGAAGCGGAGATCTGGCAGATATTATCGACAGAAGTATAACCCAGACACTGGGAAGATCGCTGATGACATCATTCACTACACTGATAGTAATGGTACCTATGCTCATATTCGCAGGAGATGCTATAAGAGAATTCATACTGCCGCTGATGGTAGGTGTACTTGCCGGAGCATATTCATCGATCGCTACATGCAGTCCGCTCTACTATGACTTCAACAGGAAAGCGAACCTCTCTGAATACGAGAAGCATGTGAAGGCGAATACGAGAGCCGCAAAAAAAGCAAAGAAAAAGGAAGCTGCTGCTGTGACCGCAGACAGTACAGTCTCAGAAAAACCGACTGAAACATCAGATAACGGTGCTGCAGCTGAAGAACAGGCAAGTGTAAAAAAAGCTAAAAGCGTCAACAATCAGAAGAGATCGAAGAGATATGTAAAAGGCAACAAGAAGTAAGGTAAAAAAGCAATTATGAAGAAAAAGGGTGAGTTTTTAGAAACTATTTTACAATTTAATCCAAAGTATGACATGGATCTCATCGGACATGCTTATGATGTGGCTGAGGAGATGCACAGAGGACAGCTTAGAAAATCGGGTGAACCATATCTGATTCACCCGATGGCTGTCGCCGAAATACTGGCTGACCTGGGCATGGATGAGGAAACCATCGTGGCAGGTCTTCTTCATGATGTGGTCGAGGATACTTCGTATACAAAAGAGCAGCTGATCGAAGATTTCGGAGAGGAGATCGCACTGCTGGTGGACGGAGTGACAAAGCTCGGATCACTGAAGTTCGAGAGCAAAGAGAAGAGACAGGCAGAGAATCTGAGAAAAATGTTCCTTGCCATGTCAAAGGACATCAGAGTGCTTATCATAAAGCTTTCGGACAGACTCCACAACCTCAGGACTATCAACTACATGACGCATGACAAGATAATCGAGAAATGTCGTGAGACCCTGGATATATATGCTCCGCTGGCAGCAAGGCTGGGTATATACGCCATGAAGATGGAGCTGGAGGATATAGCTCTCAAATTTCTCGATCCAGAGGCATACTACGATCTGGCTGAACAGGTCAGTGAACGCAAGGTCGAACGGGAAGAGGCTATAAACAAGGTAGTCGAGGAGATCAAAGGATCTCTGGATGAAATAGACATAAAATATGATATATACGGGCGGTCGAAACATTTTTACAGCATATATAAAAAGATGAAATACCAGAGGAAAACTATCGATGAGATATTCGATCTCATGGCTGTAAGGATAATAGTAGAGACGGTCCGTGACTGCTATGCGGTACTTGGCATGGTTCACACTATGTGGACTCCGATACCGGGCAGATTCAAGGATTATATCGCCATGCCGAAGCCTAATATGTACCAGTCACTGCATACGACCGTTATAGGTGATACGGGCAAGCCTTTCGAGATCCAGATAAGGACATACGAGATGCATCGCATCGCTGAATATGGTATCGCTGCGCACTGGAAGTATAAAGAAGGTATCAAGTCGGACAAGGAAGAAGTCAAACTTTCATGGCTCAGACAGGCTCTGGAATGGCAGAAGGACGTGAACGACCCGAAGGAATTCATGGAATCCCTCAAGATGGACCTCTTTTCCAGTCAGGTATTCGTTTTCACGCCTCAGGGAGACGTCATTGAACTGCCGGCAGGTGCGACGCCGCTGGATTTTGCATTCAAGATACATTCGGATGTAGGATGTAAATGTGTCGGAGCAAAAGTCAACGGAAAGATGGTGACGATAGATCACAGGCTGGAAAACGGCAACATCATAGAGATCGTCACATCACCGAACGCTGCGGGACCGAGTATCGACTGGCTGAAGATAGCGAAGAGCAGTTCGGCCAGGAACAAGATAAGGCAGTGGCTCAAAAAAGAGAACAAATCCGACGTTGTTGACAAGGGCAAGGAGATATTCGACAGGTATATACGCAAGAAGGGCTATGACCCGAGACTCCTGCTGAGGAATGCTTTTGTCAACAGAGCCGTCAAGGCTCTCGGATATAAAAATACAGATGAGCTGTACACACAGCTCAGCAACGGAGGAAGTCTGCAGAGCAAAGTTCTGAATCTTCTCTGCGGATTCGAAAACGAAGCAAAGAAAGAAGAAGAGGACAGATCCGGAAGCCTGCTGTCCGGACTGAACGAGATCAGCGACAAGACAGCCAAACGTGCAGAACATGCAGACAGGAAAAAAGTCAACGACAAGTCGGGCGTTATCGTCGAAGGCGTGGACAACCTGATGATAAGGATGGCGCGCTGCTGCAACCCTGTTCCGGGAGACGATATCATAGGCTTCATAACGAAGGGCAGAGGTATCTCGGTCCACAGGAGAGACTGCGATAATCTGAAATCGCTTTCTCCTAAGGATCGTGCGAGATTCATAGACGTCAAATGGGACTCATCAAGTGCCGACAAATCTTTCAACGCAGAGATCAGTCTGATTGCAAAGGATCAGAAGAGCATGATATCCAGCATATCGAAGATATGCGAAGATCTCGATGTGACCATCCTGGGGCTGAATGCAAAGGCTAACAAAGATGAAACTGTTAAGATCGACCTGACGCTTTCCATAAAGGACAGGGAGCAGGTTGAGAAGATATGCAGATCCCTCAAGGGCGTGCAGGGCATACTGGAGGCATACAGGACCAAATCATGAGAGCAGTAGTACAAAGAGTAAGAAAAAGCAGCGTTACCGTGGACGGTGAAGTCACAGGACAGATAGACGGAGGACTGATGGTCCTTATCGGAGTAGAGAAGGGCGATAGTGAAAAAGACGCATCATATATTGCAGACAAGGTCACCGGACTGAGGATATTTGAGGACGAAAACGGAAAGATGAATCTTTCCGTGTCGGACACAGGAGGACAGATACTGGCAGTATCGCAATTCACCCTTCTGGGAGATGTACGCAAGGGCAAGCGTCCCAGCTTTACCGATGCTGCAGCGCCTGATGATGCCAGAGCCATTTACATGAGGGTCATCGAACTGATCAGAGAAAAGGATATACATGTCGAGGAGGGGATATTCCAGGCCGATATGATGGTGGAGATCTACAATGACGGACCTGTGACGATACTGCTTGACAGCAGCAGGAAATTCTGACCTGCACACACACATTTAAGGAGGACAGCTGAAATGCAGATTTTCAATATGCCCAGCGGACCGCTGGCTGTAAATACTTATCTGGTCGTAGACGAGAATACAAAGAAAGGATTCATCGTGGATCCCGGCGGCTATGACGATAAGCTTGCAGATAAGATAAAAAACGAAAATATAGATATAGAATATATAATCCTGACTCACGGCCATGCCGACCATATAGGCGGCGTCAATGAATATGTCAGGAGATTCGGCAACATAAAAGTCGTTGCCGACAAAGACGAGGAAGCGATGCTTGCCGACCCGAACTTCAATATGAGCACTTCTTTCGGCAAACCATGCAGTGTCAAAGCTGATATCACTGTGAAAGACGGAGATGAACTCAAGACAGGCGATCTGACACTTAAGTTCCTGCATACACCGGGACACTCTCCGGGAGGAATGTGTATCTATCTGCCGGATGAGAATGTCGTATTCAGCGGTGATACGCTGTTCTGCCAGTCCATCGGAAGGACCGATTTCCCGGGATGCTCTTTCGATCAGCTGGCTGATTCCATACGTACCAGATTATTTGTCCTGCCAGATGAAACTGATGTTTATCCGGGACACATGGGACCGACGAATATAGGATTCGAGAAAGGACACAACCCTTTTGTACGTATGTAGATTCACAGGAACAGAAAAAACGAACCAGTATGAGGAACTGATCAAGGTATTCCTGAGACCTGAGGAATACCTGATATCCGATGATCCTGAGGAAGTATGTGCGCATACATATGGATTCAAAGGAGACAAGGATGAATTGAAACGCCAGCTGTACAGAGACCTTGAATCTTATACCGGAAAGTCTCCCAAGTGGGGCATACTGACCGGGATAAGACCGGTGAAAAAGGCCGGTGAGATGCTGAGGGCGTACGGATCGACAGATGAAGTCAGGAAGATATTGGAAAAAGATTACATGATCCATCCATCAAAGAGCAGTCTGGTCACCGAGATACTCGGATACCAGCTGGAGCATGCCGGCAGGCCGGGGAAAAAAAGTCTTTCGGTATATATCGGGATACCTTTCTGCCCTACAAGATGCCTGTACTGCTCATTCACATCCAACCAGAAGCCTTACGGGGAGATCGAGCGTTATCTCGATGCGCTGGAGGATGAGATCAGATTTGCGGCTGAGGCTGCTGCCATAGATGGATTTTCCATAGAATCATTTTACATAGGTGGCGGTACTCCTACGACCCTTGACGAGAAACAGCTCAGGAGACTCCTTGAAGTGATACGTGATTCATTCGATCTTTCAAAAAACAGGGAGTTCACTGTAGAAGCGGGACGTCCTGATACGATCACCAGTGACAAGCTGGATATAATGAGATCATACGGCGTTGACCGTATAAGCATCAATCCTCAGACCATGAAAGACGAGACGCTGGAGATCATTGGCCGCAGACATACTGCAGATGATGTGCGCGTTGCTTTCGGTATGGCAAAAAGCTATGGCATGGATGTGATAAACGCCGACCTTATAGCAGGGCTGCCGGGTGAAGACGAGAACGATTTCAGGGGAAGCCTGCGCGAGGTCATGGAACTGGGTGCCAACAATATAACTCTGCACACCCTTGCAGTCAAACGTGCATCCAGGCTGAAAGAAACGGATGAAGAGTACAACTACAGGAACGAGGAAATCAGGGAAAGGATGCTTTCCGATGCGGCGGAGATACTGCGAGAAGAGGGATTCGCGCCTTATTATCTCTACAGACAGAAGCATACATCGGGAAACACCGAGAACACCGGATTCTGCAAGGGAGATACGCCATCGATCTATAATATAAGGATCATGGAGGAGGCTCAGTCCATTCTGGCCCTTGGAGCCGGCGGTATAAGCAAGATATATTTCCCTGAGGAAAACCGGCTGGAACGTGTAGCCAATGTATCGAATTACGAAATATATATAGAACGGCTTGAAGAAATGAAAGAGCGCAAAAGACAGGGTTTCTTCGGCCAGGTCAGATAAAACACGGAGGTATTAATATGTTGACCAATGCGCCAAAAGGCACTAAGGATATGATGCCGGATCAGGCATACAAATGGCATTATATCGAAAAAGCGTTTACAGAGATCTGCAGGAAATACGGTTTCGATGAAATCAGGACGCCTGTGTTCGAGCACACTGAACTTTTTCAGAGGGGCGTCGGCGATACCACGGATATCGTGCAGAAGGAAATGTATACTTTCCAGGATTACGGGAAAAGAAGCATAACCCTGAAGCCTGAAGGGACATCCCCTGTTGTCAGGGCATACACGGAACACAAACTCTATGCCGGTGTGCAGCCAACGAAGCTGTATTACAACATACCATGCTTCAGATATGAGAAGCCACAGTCAGGAAGACTTCGCGAATTCCACCAGTTCGGAGTGGAGACTTTCGGTACTGCCGATATGATGGCTGATGCGGAAATAATCAGTCTGGCATATGATTTCCTTCAGGAAATGGGTATAACAGATATCGAGCTGAGGATAAACAGCGTAGGATGTCCGCATTGCAGGAAGAAACACAGAGAAGCGCTGAGAGAATTCCTGAAGCCAAAGTACGATCAGCTTTGCGATACATGCAAAGACAGATTCGACAGGAACCCTATGAGGATAATAGACTGCAAATCACCTGTATGCCATGAACTGGTTCAGGGCGCTCCTATGATGATAGACTATATGTGCGACGACTGTGCAGACGCCTTTGAACAGCTGAAAAGCAACCTTGACGCCATGGGAATAGAATACACGGTGGATCCCGGCATCGTAAGAGGTCTGGATTACTACACGAAAACTGCCTTTGAATTCGTTACCACGAAGATCGGTGCGCAGGGCACTGTATGCGGCGGCGGCAGATATGATCATCTGGTGGAAGAGATCGGAGGTCCGGCTACTCCGGGCGTCGGATTCGGCCTGGGAAAGGAGCGTCTTCTCCTCACTATGGAAGCCTGCGGCGTCGAGATACCTGAACCTGCCGGTGCAGATGTGTTCATCGCTGTGATGGGTGATGAAGCCAAAGCAGCAGGACTGAAGCTCATGAGAGAGCTGAGACAGAACGGACTTGCCGTGCAGATGGACATAATGGGCAGGAACATAAAGAACCAGTTCAAATACGCCAACAGGATACACGCATCAAAGACAGTTGTCATAGGACAGGATGAATTGGAAAATGACAGCTTTACTATAAAGAACATGGAAACATCAGAACAGGTGACTGTTCCGATGGGAAGCCTGGCAGAGGAATTAATGAAATAGATTTTGCAGGAGTAGGATAATGAAATTATTTAAAAGGACCCACATGTGCGGGGAATTAAGAGAAGAAAACATCGGTGAAAACGTAGTCCTCAACGGATGGATACAGAAACGCAGGAATCTTGGCGGTCTGATATTCTGCGACGTCAGGGACAAGACAGGAATAACGCAGGTGGTCTTCAATGACAAGATACCTGAAGAACTCTTCAACAGAGCTGACACACTCAGAAGCGAATATGTCGTAGGTATCAGCGGCAAAGTCATGGAGAGAGAATCGAAGAACAAGGATCTTCCTACAGGAGATATCGAAGTATTCGCAGACGACCTTGTGATCTACTCACAGGCAGATACTCCACCTATATATATCAAGGACGATGACAATGTAGACGACAACCTCAGACTCAAATACAGATATCTGGATCTGAGAAAAAAGAAGATGCAGGACAACCTGACTTTCAGACACAAGCTCACTAAACTGGCAAGAGACTATTATTCAGAATGCGGTTTCACTGAAGTCGAGACCCCTATGCTGATAAAATCCACGCCGGAAGGTGCAAGAGACTATCTCGTACCGAGCAGAGTGAATCAGGGGCATTTTTATGCACTGCCGCAGTCGCCTCAGACTTTCAAGCAGCTGCTCATGGTAGGCGGTACAGACAGATACATGCAGATCGTCAAATGCTTCAGAGATGAGGATCTTCGTGCAGACAGACAGCCTGAATTCACACAGATCGACCTTGAGATGTCCTTTGTTGATACAGACGACGTCATAGCTATACAGGAAGGCTTCCTGAAGAGAGTTTTCAAGGATCTGAAAGGAGTAGATATACAGATTCCGTTCCCGAGGATGACGTATGACGAGGCGATGACAAGGTACGGCAGCGACAAGCCTGATACGAGATTCGGATTCGAGCTTCAGGATATCACAGATCTGGTGAAAGAATGCGAGTTCAAGGTATTCACTGACGCCATCGCAGCAGGCGGAAGTGTCAGAGGAATATGTATCACCGACGGAGCCGCATCATATACGAGGAAAAAGATCGATAAGCTCACAGAATCTGCCAGAAGCTATGGGGCTAAAGGAATGGTATGGATCAAGCCTGGAGACGGCGAGATCGCATCATCTGTGAATAAATTCTTTTCACAGGAGCATCTGGGAGAGATCGTGAACCGCATGGGCGGCAAGGCAGGCGATTTGATCCTGATAGTTTCGGATAAAGACAAGGTGGTATTCGACACGCTGGGCTTCCTGAGAAGACATATCGCAGGAGAACTCGGTCTGCTTGACGACAACAGATATGAACTCCTCTGGGTAGTGGACTTCCCACTGTTCGAGTACGACGAGGAAACAGACTCGTATCATGCAATGCACCATCCGTTCACGTCGCCTAAGGAGGAAGACGCACATCTTCTCAAGACAGAACCGGAAAAGGCTAAAGCCAACGCTTACGATATCATACTCAATGGCGTCGAGCTGGGCGGTGGAAGCATAAGGATACATGACAGAGAAATGCAGGAAGACATGTTCAGGGCACTGAAAATGTCCCAGGAAGAAATAGACGAGAAATTCGGATTCCTGGTGGAAGCATTCAAATACGGAGCACCTCCTCACGGCGGGCTGGCGTATGGACTGGACAGACTGGTGATGCTGCTTACAGGTGAAAAGTCCATAAGAGAAGTCATAGCATTCCCTAAGAACCAGGCAGCTCAGTGCATGGTCAGCGAAGCTCCGGGAATTGTAGATACAGAGCAGCTTGATGAACTGGGGATAAAATTGAAATAAAATGAAACGAACAGGTATATTCGGAGGCACTTTCGATCCGGTCCATACAGGACATATGGATCTGGCTAAAGATGCACTGGAACAGGCAGATCTCGACAGGGTGGTATTCGTTCCTGCGAGACTCCAGCCTTTCAAACTGGACAGGAAGACGGCGTCCGGGACTGACAGGATAGAAATGCTGAAACTGGCTCTTGAAGGATCCGATGGCATGGAAGCATCGCCGTATGAGCTGGAGTCAGAAAGCATTTCCTACACGTATCTGACCATGCGGGCGATGTCAGAACGGTTCGGAGACGATACCAGGCTGTTTTTCATAACCGGTACAGATACGTTCCTGAAGATAGAAATGTGGAAGAATTCATATGAGATGCTTACGAAGTACTCATATATCATCGGAGCCAGACCGGGGTACAGAGAGGCGGAACTGCAGGATTGCATCACGACTCTGAAGGAAAAGTACGGAACAGAAGTGCTGACGATAGATAACACACAGCATGATATCTCGTCCACGGAGATACGCGATATACTCAGAGCGGGAGGAACTCTCGAAGATCTCGTTCCTGAGCAGGTAGAAAGGTATATAAGGAAGCATGGGCTCTACACTTGACAGATCCGGATCCACGGACTGCGAAAAAATAAAAGCCAGGATACTGGAATTCATAAGAAAAAATCTTACAGAAAAACGCCTGAAACATACATACGCAGTAGCGGAGACTGCCGTGGAGCTTGCAGAGAAGTATGGGGCGGACAAATGCAGGGCGGCGCTTGCGGCGCTTTTTCATGATATGTGCAGATCATTCAGCACTGATGTGTCTGATATGTATGTGAGGCAGCTGGGCCTGCCGGATGTGTATGCCGGAAAGAAAAATCTGGCCCACAGCAAGATAGCTGCAGAGCTGATGCGCAGGGACTTCGGCATAACGGACAGGGAACTTCTTGACGCCGTATCGTATCACACGACAGGCAGGGCAGGGATGACTCTGCTTGAAAAGATCATTTTTATTGCCGACGCTGTGGAACCGGGCAGAGATTATCCCGGTGTGGAGGAGATACGCGAACTTGCATACCATGATCTGGACAGAGCATGCATCCGTTCCCTTGAAGGAACTGTGGAACATATCAGGAGGCAGGGCGGATACCTTGACCCTGATACATCGAAAGCGAGAGATTATTTAAAGGAGAACACTGATTTATGATAGAACCAAAAGAACTTGCAGACAGGATAGCGAAACAGCTTGATGAAAAAAAAGCATCAGATGTTGCGATCATCAACATTTCACAGAAAGCGTCATTTGCAGATTACTTCGTCCTGGCGTCAGGTGGAAGCGACAGACAGATGGGTGCGCTTGTGGAAGTAGTCGAGGATCTGCTGGAACCGGAAGGGATATTTCCAAAAAACATCGAGGGAAAGAAAACGTCGGGCTGGATCCTGATGGATTATGGCGATGTGGTCGTGAATGTCATGACTGCTGAGATGCGTGAAAAATACAATATCGAAAGAATTTGGGGCGATTGTGATACAGAATATATCAACTGAACCGGAGGTATAATATGATAGAAAAGTACAACTTTACTGAGATCGAAAAAAAATGGCAGAAAAAATGGGAAGAAGAGAAACCTTTCAAAGTAACTGAGGACAGATCCAGGGAAAAATACTATGTACTGGAGATGTTCCCGTATCCGTCCGGAAAGCTTCATATGGGACATGTCCGCAACTATTCCATCGGAGATGTCATAGCGAGATTCAAGAAAATGAAGGGCTACAACGTACTCCATCCTATGGGCTACGACGCATTCGGTCTACCGGCTGAGAATGCTGCTATAAAGCACAATGTGGAACCGGCCAAATGGACATGGGAAAACATCGCAGAGATGAACAGACAGCTGAGAGAGCTGGGACTGGGATACGACTGGGACAGAGAAGTGGCTACGGCTCACCCTGAATACTACAGATGGATGCAGTGGATATTCATCCAGTTCTACAAGAAGGGGCTGGCGTACAAGAAAGAGAATCCCGTAAACTGGTGTCCGAGCTGTCAGACAGTACTGGCAAACGAGCAGGTAGTCGACGGATGCTGTGAAAGATGCGGAGCTCCTGTAGGCAAGAAGAACCTGTCACAGTGGTATTTCAAGATCACCGACTATGCTGACAGACTGCTGAGCAACCTGGACAAGCTGGAAGGATGGCCGGAAAAAGTCAAGACTATGCAGAGAAACTGGATCGGCAAATCACACGGAACAGAAGTCGAATTCAAGGTTCAGGACTGCGACGAGACACTGACGGTATATACGACACGTGTGGACACCATCTTCGGAACTACATTCATGGTACTGGCGCCGGAATATCCGACTGTACTGGAAATGGTAGAAGGCACGGAATATGAAGCAGACGTCAGAGCATATATCGACAGATGCGCACATATGAATGAGATCGAGAGAACATCGACTACAAACGAGAAGACAGGCGTTTTCATCGGTCAGTATGCTGTGAACCCGTTCACCGGCAAGTCCATGCCTATCTACATTTCGGACTATGTACTGATGGGATATGGTACAGGTGCTGTAATGGGCGTGCCGGCACACGATCAGAGAGACTTCGATTTTGCAACAAAATTCGGTCTTGAGATAATACCTGTCATCGACCCTCAGGATCCTGAGGTGGATGTCAATGATCTGAAGGAAGCATGTGCGGCAGAAGGCATTATGATCAATTCAGGTGAATTCACAGGCATGAAGAACAAGGACGCCATCGAAAAGATCGCTGAGATAGCGGCAGAGAGAGGTATCGGAAGGAAAACTGTGAACTACAAGCTCCGTGACTGGCTCATTTCAAGACAGAGATACTGGGGCACGCCTATACCGATGATACACTGCGACTGCTGCGGATGGGTCCCTGAAAAGGAAGAAAACCTGCCTGTTATGCTGCCGACAGACGTTGAATTCACAGGAAAAGGTGAATCACCGCTGACGACAAGCAAGACATTCGTTGACACTGTATGTCCGGTATGCGGCAAACCTGCAAAGAGAGAGATAGATACCATGGATACATTCCTCGATTCATCATGGTACTTCCTCAGATACTGCGATGCAAGGAACACGGAAGAAGCATTCAACAAGGAAAAGACTGACTACTGGATGAATGTAGACCAGTATATCGGAGGCGTGGAACATGCCATACTGCACCTGATGTATGCGAGATTCTTCCAGATGGCTCTCTACGATATGGGCTATGTAAGTCAGGAAGAGCCGTTCAAAAACCTGCTGACTCAGGGAATGGTGATCAAAGACGGCGCAAAGATGAGTAAATCTCTGGGCAACGTAGTAAGCCCTGCAGAGATAATCGAGAAGTACGGCGCAGACACGGCGAGACTTTTCATACTCTTTGCAGCCCCTCCTGAAAGGGAGCTGGACTGGTCGGACAAAGGTGTTGAAGGAAGCTACAGATTCATCAACCGTGTATACAGGATGGTATACGACTATTCACAGAAATATAAGGACGTACCTGACACATACGAGGTGAAGACAGAAGCCGACAAGAGCATGGCTTACTGGCTGAACTACGCAGTTAAGAAAGTGTCAGACGACATAGGCACAAGATTCAACTTCAATACGGCTATCAGTACTGTCATGGAAATGGTGAACGAAATGTACAGATACAAGGAAGGCGAAGTGAATCCGGGACTCTTCGGTG
>CAJJPZ010000042.1 GCA_905193765.1 uncultured Eubacterium sp. | reverse complement strand
TTCACGCCTTTCTTGTGTACTTTGTGTCCGTCAGGCGAGAAGTACTGCATTATCGTGAGCTTGAGAGCCGAACCATCCTTCAGCTCTACAGTCGACTGTATCACGCCTTTGCCGAAAGTGTTCTGTCCTACTGTCTTAAAGCCGTTGTCCTTCAGCGCCGCTGCCAGTATCTCCGATGCGCTTGCGCTGTTCTCGTTCACCAGCACCACAGTTTTGAGATCTGTTTTGCCGTCCTTCGATTTATATTCTGTCTTTTTACCGTTCTTGTCCTCGGTGTAGGTCACGACGCCTTTATCCAGGAATTCATCCGCGATATCCACACTGGAATCCACCAGACCTCCACCGTTGTCTCTCAGGTCGAGAACGAGATTTTTCGCACCTTTGTCCTCGATATCCTTCAGCGCCTTGTGGAAATCCTCTGCAGTATTTTCCAGGAAGCTCGATATCCCGATATATCCTGTATCATCGTCGATCATCCTGCTGGTCACGCTTTCCTGCACTATATCTGCTCTCACAAGGGTCACTTCCTTCTGGCTGCCGTCGCGATAGTATGTTACTTTGACTTTCGTTCCCTTTTTCCCTCTTATGGCTGCCGCCATGACGTCCATGTCGTCATATTCTTTCCCGTCTATCTTCAGAATATAATCGCCTGCCTTGAGTCCGGCGTCATGCGCCGGTGACTTTTCTGTCACGCCCACTATCACATACCCTTTGTCATCCTGTGTGAATGTGACGCCTATGCCGGAGTAATTACCGGTGGCTGAGGCTTTCCACGAGTCATACTCGGTTGCAGTCATATATGAAGAATACGGATCATCCAGTCCCGATACCAGCCCCTTACATGCGCCGTTTATCAGATCCTCTTCCTTTATATCCTGATAGTAATTGGCATCGATATACTGGTAAAGTCCCTCGAGCTTCTGGTATTTGCTGTATGTGTCAGCCATTTCCCTGTATTTGTCCGCCGGCATGCTGACATATCCCAGTGCCCCCTTGAATACCAGCATCGTGCCTGCACCTGAAACAGCCATTCCCACCACGAATGCGATGATAACATATATCAGTGTTTTTTTCTTTCTAACTTCCATCATTCCATCTCCTCGATAATAAACTGCACGCTTTCTCTGCCCCTCCACGTTTTAAGGCTGACGGTCCCGGTGATATCCACCGGTTTTCCAGAGCACATCAGATCTTTGAGTTCCTGTGCCCTCTGGAACAGCACGCATTCCACTCCGTGCCCCGTGACCGTCTGTACCCAGCCTGCGGCGTCTGCTGTGAACCTGGCATGTGTCTCATCACTGCCCATGAACCTCACAGCTCCCGGTATCACGTTCTTCATAAGGAATACCGGTCTTGGGTTTCCCTGACCGAAAGGCTCCATGAGCTCCAGTGTCCGTGCAAGTCCGATGGTTATCTCTCCCGGACTTATCTCGATATCCCATTCTTTTTTCTTGTCGAATATCTCCGGATCGGCCTTTTTCATTTCTGCCACATCGATTTCGACGGCATTCCTGAAGCCCTGGAAAACGTCTTTTCTCAGCAGGAACCCGCATGCGCTTTTATGCCCGCCGAATCGTTCAAAGAAGCTGTCATGACGCTTCAGCAGCGCATATATATCTATCTTCGGTATGCTCCTGCCGGTACCTTTGAGATATCCCTCTCCTGACGGGGTCACTATTATCACAGGTCTGTGATAGTTTTCTTTTATCTTTCCTGCGACTATACCGCCTATACCTTCATGTATATCATCCATTTCCAGGATCATGATGTTTTCTTCGCCCGTTATCTTCTCTGTACATGCAACGTACGCTTCGTTCTGTTTCTCCTTGCGTTCACGGTTGAAAGCAGTCAGTTTTTCCACCTGCCTTTGGATCACGCTGTCATCATCAGCTCTGAATAGTTTAACAGCTTCATCTGCAGAAGCCATCCGGCCTGCTGCATTTATGTGCGGCGCTATGCCGAAAGCTATGTTTTCTGACGTGATCCAGTCCAGCGATATGGCCGACGCCAGCTCTGCAAGTGATCTTCTGCTCCTTGAATTGATTTTATTCAGTCCGTATTTCACTATAGTACGGTTCTCGTCTGTCAGGCTCACTATGTCGCCGACAGTTCCCACCGCTGCAAGATCAAGGACATCTGTTATCACTTTCTTCGGCAGTCCCGTCCTCTTCTGCACAGCCTGACACATCTTGAAAGCCACTCCGCAGCCTGCCAGTTCGCTGAAAGGATATGTACACTCCTTCTGGTGCGGATTTATCAGTATGCAGTCTGCCCTGACGTCATCGATACTATGATGGTCCGTAACGATAACTTTTAATCCAAGCTGCTTCGCATACTCGACCTCGTCATATGATACGCTGCCGCAGTCAACTGTGATCATCAGGCCTGCACCTGCATCAGCGATGTTCTTCACAGCATCCGTATTAAGTCCGTATCCTTCATCGAATCTCGAAGGTATATAGTACATTATATTGTCCGTAAGATGTCTGAGCACCGAATACATGATACAGACCGACGTCACTCCGTCCGCATCATAATCGCCGTAGATGCATATTTTCGTTCCCGCGTTTATCTCTGACAGCAGCAGATCCACTCCCGCTTCCATATTCAGGAGCAGGAATGGATCATAAGTTTTCTTTGGTCTGTCAGACAGGTATTCCGAAATATCTTCTTCTGAAACTATATCACGTTTTAAAAGGATCTCTCTGAGTATTTCTTTCGCTTCTCTCATATGTACGCCTGTCTTATCATAAATAATTTCTCGGGTTTGTCACACTGCCGTTGACTCTGACTTCAAAGTGACAGTGAGGGCCCGTTGAATATCCTGTGGATCCTGCGCTGGCTATAGTCTGACCTCTCGACACCTTCTGACCGTAGCTTACATGCAGCGATGAATTGTGTCCGTAAAGTGTCGAAAGACCGTTGCCGTGATCTATTATCACACAGTATCCGTATCCGCCGTACCAGGACGCCATTATGACTGTGCCTGATGCAGCTGCCTTTATAGGCGTACCGTATGCGACGCCTATATCCATACCGGAATGATACTTCTTGTATCCGAATATAGGATGGACTCTCCATCCCTGTTCTGAAGTTATCGTACCGTGGCACGGCCAGCTGAGTCTGCCCCCGCCCGATGATCCGGAAGAGGAACTGCCGCCTGAGTTTCCAGACCCTCCGGAATTTTTTGCTGCTGCAGCTTTTCTTGCCTCTTCTTCAGCCTTTATCTTTGCCGTGATAGCATCGGCCTCATCGTTGAGGTCGTCGAGCATCTTTTCTGTTTCTTCATTCGAAGCTGCGATCTTTGCCTTTTCCTTTTCAACGGTCTTCATTTCTGTTTCGGCAACTTCCTTCGAATCCTTCAGTTCAGCCTGCAGTGTTTCTACTTTCTTTTTCTTTTTGTCTATTTCGTCGTACGCCTTCTGGAGCTCGTCCAGGACTTCCTTGTCGCCCTCGTATATGCGCTCCACCATATCCAGGTTAGTCAGGAACTCAGTGAAGCTGCCGGATTCCATCAGTACATCTACGAAGCCTATGGAACCGTTCTTGTACATGTTTCTCAGTCTGGCACTGAGATCTTCATTCTGGGTATCCACCTTTTTCTGTGCTTTTTCCAGATCCGCCTTAAGCTCTTTCAGCTTTATTTCATTTTTACTGATGGACGCTTTCAGTTCGTTTATCTTCTCTTCCAGCGAATTCACCTGAGCCGACAGGCTCTTTTCTTTTTTCTGACCTGAATCCAGCTCTGCCTGTTTTTCTTTTATCTCGTTCTTTATGGTACTGAGCGACTTCGCACTGGCCACCCCTGTGTCCAGACAGAGGAACAGTGCCAGTATCAGAGCGACAGCCGCATAGACCCTTCTTCTGTGTCGATACATGTATGATCTTACCTCCTGAAAATACTTCCGCTATGCATCGAGGAATTTCCTCATCGATATGATACTACCGCATGCGCCTATACTTATGCCCAGCGCCATGAATATCCATGTGAAGTTATACGCCAGGAAATTCACAGGAACCATAGGCATCGACAGTACAGAGAATATCTGCGGCCCTACGACTTCTATCAGCTTCTTATACATGAGTGTTGCGAGCCCCACAGATATCCCCGCCGATATGATCCCTATGATTATACCTTCCGCCAGGAACGGTCCCCGTATGAACCAGTTCGTCGCGCCTATATACTTCATTATGCTTATTTCGTGCGCTCTGTTGAAAACAGTCAGCTTGATGGTGTTGGACACCACCACGATGGAAACGATTATAAGGAAAATCATTATCACTATCGCTGCTATCTGTATGAATCTCGTTGCGTCCAGCAGCTTGTCCACGGTATCCTTGTAGAACTTGACGTCCTCCACACCGTCGAAAGAACCTGCCGCAGTGGCGATATCATCGGCTTTTTCCAGATCAGCTATCAGCACTACTACGGAATCCGGAAGAGGGTTGTCCTTCAGACTGTCGAGAAGATAAGCGTTCTCTCCCCATCTAGTCTTGAACTCATCCATTGCAGTGTCTTTGCTTTTGAAATACGCATCCTCCACTCCGTCGCGGGCTTTCATGTCATTTATAATCGCATCCTTCTGCGCCGTCGTCGCATCCTCTTTCAGGAATATCTCTATGGAGTCGTAGTCCTGACTTATGGTCTGGGCTGCTGTATTGACGTTTATCACAAGTATGAAGAATATACCCAGGATAAGAAGCATCGCTGTTATCGCGAATATGGACGCCAGCGACATGGCTCTGTTTCTGAAGACCTGAAGGAAAGCCTGTTTCAATGTGTAAAAGAAACGCTTAATCATCGCTGCTTCCTCCTCTCCTGAAACGTGATCTCAGGCTTCGGTGAGCCTGCAGTGTATCCTGTCCAAGGACGCCGAAAGCACCCTCCGCCGAGGCTTCCTCCAGCATCTCCTCGAATCCGTACGCTCCGAACTCATCTCTTACGATCCTGCCGTTTTCGATAGCTATGACACGTTTGCCCATGCGGTCTACTATATCCTTGGCATGGGTCACCATCACGATCGTCGTTCCGCGCTTGTTTATCTGATCCAGCAGCAGCATGATCTCCCATGCTGTATCCGGATCCAGATTGCCTGTAGGTTCATCTGCGATGAGTATCCTCGGCTTGTTCACTATGGCTCTTGCTATCGCCACCCTCTGCTGCTCTCCTGCCGACAGCTCGTCGGGATATTTGTCTGATTTATCCGATATGCCTACGACACTCAGCACCTGAGGCACATATTTTTTTATGAGTTTTCTTGGCTGATGCACTATCTCCATGGCAAACGCCACGTTTTCATAGACCGTTTTTTTAGGAAGGAGTCTGAAGTCCTGAAAAACTATACCTATATTCCTTCTCAGCTTCGGGACCTGCCTTTTTGACATCTTTGTAACATCATTCCCCTTTACGGTGATGCTGCCCGAATCTGCATCTATCTCTTTGAGAATAAGCTTCACAAAGGTCGATTTTCCTGCCCCGCTGGGACCTACAAGAAATACGAAATCACCTTTGTTTATTTTTACCGAAACCTTTTCGAGACCGACATTTGATTTGTAGTATTTGGTAACATTGTCAAATACGATCATGTATTTCTGCCCCTTTCTTTCTGTCGATTATACGTTATGATTATACCTCATAACGGCGTTCATTTCAAGAAATCGGAGGCGAATTACATCATATTAGGGTCCCTTTTGTCGGATTTAGTGACAGTTATGTGAACTATTCGTACTGTATCCTGAGCTCGATGGAATCAGGCAGTTTCTTCAGATCTGTCCTTACTGCCTGCACCGGATATGTTATTATCTGGGAAACAGCTGTTTTCTTCGATGGATCGCTGAAAGCTGCGTAAACAACGAGATTGCTTCCGTTGTTCTTTTTTTCCAGCTCTATCTTCTCCACCGATACTGTATACCCCGATGTTGGCTTTTCGCCCCGGGTGACTATGACATATATATCGTCTCCGTCCATGCATGCCAGAGCCCTTTCCAGAGTCTTGTATTCCGGTATTATATCCGACGTGATACCGTGAGGCAGCTGACTTTCTTTCACAACCTCGAACTTCACAGTCTCACCGCCTGTGATCCTTGTGAAAATCAGGGCTGCACATATACATACCAGCACCAGTGCAGCACATGCAGCTATCACTTGCCTGCCGGACAGCTTCCCTCCGATCATATCTTTCTTCATACTGAAAAACCCCCTTGTCTGTGATTACCGGTAATACTAATCTATTACAGACCCGGGGGCTTTATTCCATATGAAATCCAATAATATTACGATATCAGTTCTTTTACTGCTTTTATGATATCATCGGAAGTCATTCCGTATTTTTTCTTGAGTTCATCAGGCTTGCCTGATTCACCGTAGGTATCCTTCTGTCCCACCATGGACATTTTCACCGGATGGTTCCTGACAACTACTTCTGCGACTGCGCTTCCCAGACCGCCTATCACCGAATGTTCTTCTGCAGTCACTATGGCGCCTGTCTCTTCTGCCGCCTTTATTATTATCTCTTCATCCAGTGGCTTTATAGTGTGCATGTCTATCACTCTGACATCTATGCCGTCCTCAGCAAGCTTTTCTGCTGCTGCAGCTGCCTCGCTCACCATTATGCCTGTCGCTATGACAGTGACATCCCTGCCGTCTCTTATCAGGTTGCCCTTACCGAGAGTGATTTCAGAATCCTCGCCGTAGAATACAGGCACAGCTGCCCTGCCGAGGCGCACATAGCACGGACCGTTGAATGCAACAGCCTGACGTATGAGCTTGCCTGCCGAAACTCCGTCTGACGGATTTATCACAGTCATCCCCGGTATCGTGCGCATCAGTGCTATGTCCTCGAAAGTCTGATGGCTGGCGCCGTCTTCGCCTACTGTTATTCCTGAATGTGTTGCGCATATCTTGACATTGGCTCTCGTGTATCCTATGGAATTCCTGATTATTTCAAAAGCACGTCCTGCTGCGAACATGGCGAAAGTGCTGGCACATACTACCTTGCCTGATAACGCCAGACCTGCTGCCGCACCGTAAAGGTTCTGTTCTGCGATACCCATATTGAAAAATCTTTCAGGGTATTTCTTGCCGAATTCAGCTGTCATAGTGGATTTTGAAAGATCTGCATCCATAACTACAAGATCCGGATTTTCAGCACCCAGTTCAACGAGAGTTTCACCGTATGCTTTCCTTGTTGCCATTTTATCTGCCATCATAATTCACCTCTCAGTTCTGCGATCGCCTGCTTAGTCTGTTCCTCGTCCGGCGCCTTTCCGTGCCATCCGGCTTCATTTTCCATGAATGAAACGCCTTTTCCCTTCACTGTTTCCGCGATTATCATCGTAGGTCTGCCTTTACACTCCCTGGCCTTGCTGAATGCATCCAGTATCTGTGCAAAATCATGGCCGTCGATATTTATGACGTTCCATCCGAAAGCGGCAAACTTGTCCGCTACAGGAGCAACTGTCATGACATCCTCGTTCCTGCCGTCTATCTGAAGACCGTTGTGGTCGAGGATACCTACGAGATTGTCCAGTTTATTGTGCGCTGCCGACATGGCCGCTTCCCATACGATACCCTCCTGTATCTCGCCGTCGCCCAGCAGTACATATATCCTGCCATCGTTTCCGTCGAGTTTGTTTGCCATTGCCATACCGCCTGCCGCTGAGAATCCCTGTCCCAGAGAACCTGTCGACATTTCGATCCCCGGCACCTTCCTCATATCAGGATGCCCCTGGAATTTCGATCCCAGCTTTCTCAGTGTCATGAATTCCTCCATGTCGAAGTATCCTCTTGCTGCAAGAGCCGAATACTGTACAGGGCCTGCATGTCCTTTCGACAGGATGAATTTGTCTCTTCCATCCATATCCGGATGTTCCGGGTCGATATTCATCTCATCGAAATACAACGCTGTAACGATGTCCGCTGCTGACAGAGAGCCTCCCGGATGTCCGGATCCGGCATTATGTATCGCGCGCACCACACCGATCCTTACTTCCGAAGCAGTTTTTTCCAGTGTTTTAATATCCATCATTTCCCTCCGTAAAATTTTTGTTTGCATTTATTATGAATAGGCTCCTGCAGAAACCCTCTGCAGGAACCCGATAAACAACGTTATCAGAAAAAAGAATTACTGTCTATTCCCAAACTGACACTCAACGCTTCATTAACTTCCGGTAAACGGTTCCTGTCAATTGTTCCTATTCTTTCTTTCAATCTTGTTTTGTCTATGGTCCTGAGCTGTTCCAGCAATATTACTGAATTCTTCGATAAGCCGTTTCCATCCGCCGCGATTTCCACATGCGTAGGAAGATCGGCCTTATTCCTTCGTGATGTTACCGCCGCGACTATTATAGTCGGGCTGTATTTATTCCCCACATCGTTCTGAACTACAAGCACGGGTCTTATCCCGCCCTGCTCGGAGCCCGTTACCGGACTTAAATCAGCAAAATAAAGGTCTCCCTTTTTAATGCTCAAAGTCCATCACTCTCCCGGTTCCTAGGTATGCTTTTCCTCTGTTATCCTTTTGAACGCCTCCGGCAGAGCCATTTCTATATCAAGCGAGGTCATCCCCCACTGACCAAGGCTTTCCGCCGCGATATCCCCAGCCAGTCCGTGCATGAACGCACCGGTCCTTGCGGCGTCGGCAGCTGACAATCCGTAAGCTGCCAGTGCGGCGATCACGCCTGTCAGCACATCGCCGCTGCCTCCGGTGGCCATTCCCGGATTGCCTGTGGTATTAATATATGTCTTTTCACCCGGTGCCGACACTAATGTGCCTGCCCCTTTAAGAAGCACTGTCCTGCCTGTCTTTTCACACAGGAACTCCACTGCCTCCAGACGCCCGGAACACCTCAGCATCTTTTCGCCCAGCGCGTCCAGCAGCCTGTCTCCTTCTCCCGGATGAGGTGTAAGTATAACAGGAGAAACTCTGTTTTTAAGTTCTGCAAGATCCATGTCAAATCTGCACATCGTATTGAGTCCGTCTGCATCAAGCACTACCGGGCCATTATAATCCCTCAGTACATGCTTTATGAGACCGTATTTTTCTTCATCCACTCCCAACCCCGGACCTATTGCTATGGAATCATAGATCCCCAGCGCCCGGTAGGGAAGTTCGCCGGAAACACTCATACACGTTGCCTGCGGCACCGCTGTCTGGAGTATCGGAAACAGTTCATCAGGCACTGCGACCTGTACAAGTCCTGCGCCCGATCTCAGCGCAGCTCCGGCTGCCAGCACAGCCGCCCCTGCCATTCCTCTTGAGCCTGCTATCACCAGGACCCGTCCGCACTGTCCTTTATGTATTTCCGCCGGTCGTTCCCTGATCATAGTCTTGACATATCCTTTGGTTATTAAACATGTTTTTTCCATATACGCCACCTTTTTTCATACGAAGATGTCACAGCGAGATCCCGAGAACTATTGATGCAGTCAGCAGGAAAGTCACTGCCGACGCCATGTCCGTTATGGACGAGATCATAGGCGTAGCCATCAGCGCCGGGTCGATCCCCAGCTTTTTGGCTCCCATAGGCAGCATACCACCAAGAAGCTTGGCGAACATGACGACGACCACCATGGATACCGCCACAGTCAGCGCTATCAGCGGTGATTCCCCGTCCACTATGACGACCTTCGCGAAGTTGAATATGCTGAGTATCGTCCCCAGTATCACACTTACACGCAGTTCCTTCCAGAGTACCCTGCCTGCATCTCTCAGATCGATCTCATCCAGTGACAGTCCTCTTATTACAAGCGAGGCCGCCTGCGTTCCGGTATTGCCTCCGGTACCCATCAGCAGCGGCAGATACGATACCAGTACTATCACCTGTGACAGCACTGACTCGAACCTCGATATTATCGATCCTGTTATCATAAGCGTCACCGTCATGAATATCAGCCACGGGAGCCTGTTCCGAACATGTTTGAACACTCCTATATCCAGATACTCGTCATCGGAATCGTCCATGACTCCCGCCATTCTCTCGATATCCTCCGTAGTCTCTTCTTCGATTACATCCAGGATATCGTCTACTGTTATTATGCCTACGAGCCTGTGCTCGTTATCCACTACCGGTATCGCCAGGAATCCGTATTTCTTGAAAGTCTCGGCTACCTCCTCCTGGTCATCGTATACGCTGACGTATACATAGTCGGTGTTCATCAGGTCGGTCACTTTGGTATCATCGTCTGCTACCACAAGTGATCTCAGCGAGACTATACCTTCCAGTTTCCTGCCGCCTTTCTTGACATAGCAGGTGTAGACAGTCTCACTGTCCATTCCCTCTCTCTTGATATATGCCATGGCTTCACCGACAGTCATGGTCTCCTGAAGACTTACATAGTCCGGTGTCATAAGACTTCCAGCACATGTGTCCGGATAGTTCAGGAATGTGTTTATGAGTTTACGCTCCTCCTTCGGAGTCTTCTCGAGGATCTTGTCCACTATATTGGCAGGCAGTTCCTCGAGCCCGTCTATCTTGTCGTCAAAGTCAAGTTCCTGTATGATATAGGTTATTTCCCTGTCGGTTATGGCGTGCACTATGGCCACCTGATCATCTGCCGGAAGATACGAGAACACTTCCACTGCCACGTCCTTTGGCAGCATTCTGAAAATGATCACGGCCTTTTCGATCTCCAGCTTCTCTATTATCTCTTCAAGGATCTCACCAATATCAACTTCATTGTATTTCAAAATCTCATCGCGGGCTCTGAAATATGATTTTTCTTCCAGCAGCTCGATTATCTTTTCGACATCATCTTCGAACTGCTGCATTTTCATATCCATATCCATAGTCTCGGTCAAGATATCGCCTCCTTCCTTATTCCGGTCCGGCAGTCAGCCTGTCCGGTTCATTCGGAAAGCAGCTGTTGTTTTATACGTTCCGCAAACAGCTCAGCTCTCTCCTCTATCCCCGCCGACAGCAGTATCTCCCCCGGATCGTTCGCAGTTTCAAGTATAGCAAATTTTCCGGGCAAAGCAAAGGTTTTATTCATATTAAGACCGCTTATCAGCTGTTCTGCAACTATATCGCTTCCGCTGTATCCTGAAACAACCACTCCGAACAGGCTTTTGTCGTAAAACCTGTGGGTCGTGAACAGTGCCGTCATCCTGTTTATGAAGGCTGTCAGATTGGCGTCCAGCGCATCATTATAGTTTGGACACAGCATCACCAGCCCGTCGCAGTCCAGCACGGCCGGATATATCTGCTGTACTATCGGACCTCCGTAGAAGCAGTTGCCTTCTTCGCCGAAATGCCTGCATACATCGTATGAGCATCCCCTGCAGTCGCTTATATTGCCGTTCCTCAGCGATATCTCGTTTATATCGAACTGTGGCAAGTGTTCTTTCACCATATTCCAGAGATTCACTGTATTTGATCTTTTACCGCTTCCTGCATGGAGCACCAAAAGCCGGGGATGCTTCTTTTTCACGGGTTCATATTCCATTATGTTTTTCACGAGTTCTCTGCCTGCCACCATGTACGCATCGAAATTGCTGGTGTGCAGGTTATGCGCCTGTATGTTGTAATTCTTCAGGGTCCTTGTACCCTCCACCAGTGGCCTGCCCGGGAATGCACATCCTGCACGGTTTGCAGTGAACACGAGGCTCCGCCCTGTGGACTTCGTGAACACCTCACTGTTCCCGTCCAGTATCACGCCGCCTACCGAGCCTTCGAGAGCTTCTTTGTTCAGGCGCAGATATTTCATGATGCCATACCAGTTCAGGTTGATGCCAGACTGTCCCAGCGAGATAGTGAAAAGTATACGTTTATTCTTAAGATCGATGCTGCTCAGCCTGTCTGCATTTATTATCTCTGTGCATTTGTAGCCTCTGACGCTGTGGTTGATGATCTGTTTCAGACGTTTCTTTTTACTCTCTTCCGGGCAGAACGGGTTTATAACGATAAGCTCTTTCATAAAATACCTTCACCTCCCTGGTATGTACATCGACTTTGTACATATATCGTGACGCCGGTCGTCAATGTATATCTTCTGTATTCCGTTTAAAGTTTTTCAAGGTTCCTGTAAGCTGACTCTATCCTTTCGAACAGCCTGTCATCCAGAGATCTGTCCTCGATTTCTATCCCCTCTGCAGTCCTGCGGTTCAGGCATCCAAGGAATGCTCCGCTTTCACCTGACCCTAGAAAATGAGATGAATAGTTCCAGTTTCCCTGCAAAGTCTCTGTGAGGGACACCGCGCCGGAAGACATCGCCGGAGCGATATAAGGCTTGAAACCGTCTTCTCTCGTCGCCATATTCGAATTCACCGCAAGGGCTGTGAGTTCCGCAGACAGTCCGTCGTCATAATCCATTATACTGTTTGCTATCACAAGATCCTGACCATGAGGGCCGAAAGCTCTGCCTTCAGACCTGTACATCGCCATCCTTTCATCCATATCCGAATAATAGCACGCCCTGCCGTGCATCACTCCAAGTCCGTATCCCTGGACCTGCTCCGGTCTGAGACCTGCAGACAGAGCTGACTTGCACAGAGGATCCACAGGATCCGATACGACGGCGAATATCCCTCTGAATCCGCAGGAAACAGCCCTGCTGCTGTACATCGATACCAGCTGTCTGTTTGCCTCCAGCTGTGCCATCCTGACATCGCCTCCTGCTCCCACAGGCGGTACGCCCTTTGATGCACAGAATACGAACATGTCGCAGTCGAACAATCCGGCCTCATCGATGATCTCCACATGAGGAAGCACCCTGTAGTCCGGGAAACATATCTGATTGATCTCACGTTCATACCGCCTGAGCAGTTTTTCATTGAGATCGTATATCCCTATGCTTTCTACAGCGTCTGATCCCAGCAGCCTGAGACCTGTCAGTACAGTGCCTCCGACATCTCCCAGTGCCAGCAGGTTCATGCGCACTTTCCTGTTGCTGACGAACATGTTCCTGTCTTCGTATTCCAGTATCACGCTGTTTTCTTTTTTTCTTATCTTTCTTTTACTATCTATCAGTTCACTTATATATCTCATATCAACACACTTTCCAGCCTTATCAGCCTTTCCAGATAATCATCCATATATATCGACGGTGACAGACTGAAATCCACTGCCACCCTGTTTGACCCGTTAGGCATCCTCGGAGACCTTATCGCATCAGACAGCTTTCTTATCGTCAGCTTTCGCTCGAACATCGTCTGATATTCTTCTTCTATCACACGGAATATTTTCCCTGCATTTTCCAGACACACCTTCGACAGTCCGTATATCGACGCCCTGTCTGCATCGTGCAGGAACTTCGGAGCTGCGAACGGCAGTATCAGGTTTATCGATGGTATCAGGTTCGCCTCGGTCTTCTCTTCGCTCCGCACACCGTCTCCGCCTATGAACGGGCACATGGTCGATTCCACGAACCACGCCTTCAGGTTGGGCACGAAGTAAGCGCTTTCCACATCCCTGTTCTGTACCGTCATCAGATCTCTGCCCTGTCCGGACATTATACCTGTTATTATTTTCCTGACCATAAGACCGTTTTCATTGAATACCGGATCCAGCGCTCTGAGCCGGTAGCCTTTGTGGAGAAGATCATCCACCAGTATCACCGGCCTGTTGAAGGATCTTATAGTTCTGATCTGGTCTGATATCGTAGCATACATCGGATACTCTTCTATGGTGAAACTGTCCAGCGTTGGAGAAAACATCTTCTCAGTATGGAGAGCCTTGGTCACTGTATTAGGTATCACTACGCCCCTGAGCGTTTTGCTGAACGGCACGCACATGTACTCGCCAAGTATACGCTTTTCCAGTTTATGATTAGGTACGCCATTGGTGGCCGTAACCATATCAACGATCTTCTGATTCATTATGCCGGCGTTGAAGGACAGTACGAGATTCCCCGGATACAACCCTGTCAGCGCCTTCTGCATATCAGCGTGAGTTTCATCAAGCACCCTGAGCACACGCGGATCCTTTGAGAAAGGATCCTTCAGCACAGTATCCATGTTTTCGATTATCACCACCGGCTCTTTCATGCTGACCTCGTATATGCCCTGTGCTCTGCCTCCTGATTTCACCTCGGTGAATCCCTGTCTTCCCAGCACGTCGATTATTTCTCTGCTAAGTTTCCCGTCAAGAGGGTGATATATAGCATATGTCACGTCGTTCTTCACTGCTTCAGCCAGGACCTCTGTCAGTATCATCTGTATCAGATTACCGGAATCACTTCCGGATCTGCAGTATAGTCCACGTATCACCACCATGCGTCCGGTAGCTTTCTGCCTGAAATACGCTGCCGTTTCAAGGTCTCTGAACTCATCGTACAGCTGTCCTGTCTCAAGCTCATTGAATGCCGCCAGCGCGCATACCATGCCGTCCGCATCCCTTATCACAGCAGTCCTCACATAAGGTCTTCCGATATAACTTGCAGCCATGCTCATATTCATGCCTTTGGATATCATCTCGCTCCTGATATCCATGAGTATGCTGCTCTTCCGATTGCCTGCCGGTTCTATCTTTATATGCTTCGTTTCCAGTATGTTCTTATACTGGGGTTCCCTGAGGTACAGACTGTTGGCGTATATGAAGTTCTGCGCCACCGGATCGATCAGTCGTGATATGTCGCGTCCCTGATCTATGTTCTCCCTTATCCTGGTGGAGCTTATATCTTCAAGGTACATCGGAAGCATGAGTTCACGTATCCTGCCGGTCATCTGAGCGTAGGTCTTCTCCATCATGTCTCTGTCTTCACTGCCTTCGAGAGTCTCACGCCTGAACACGATATGATTCATCGTATGGATCGAGTTTTCAGCCGGAGTAGCCTTGTATGAAGACGCATTCGCCACGACGTCACTGCCCACCACGATATATATGCCCTTATCTTCAAAGGCGTCTTTCAGGCGTTTCAGATCAGATGGAGCAGCAATATTCACCGGGAAATCATCAGGGAAAATGAATACTTCCGGTTCATCCGCTATGGACATGCTCATTATCTTTTTCCTTATCATCCGCGGCTGTGTCTTCTTTGACCATGAAAACTCGTCAAGGGCGAGATATACTTCGAACCCCTCTTTCCTTATAGCCTGGACGATCCCCTTGTGCCCCAGTGAAAACGGATCGAATGTCCCCGGAAAAAATGCGATATTCCTTTTTTCCGGAAGCTCCATGCCGCCACGCTGGAAAATGTATTCCGATATGAACCTGTATATGTGGTTCAGCGCCGCCGCATTGGTGAAGAAAGTCATATCGTATTCATCTATGAGCGTTACCAGCGTGAGCATTTTCTTGTAGATCGATCTGAAAGTGTCGAACTTGTCATCCTGTGTCAGCTCGCTGCTGCCGAATATATACTGTCCTATGACCATGAAGGCTTCCTGACTGACGACCTCATGATAATTGGCCAGCCCCTTCAGGAGCATCCCCAGCAGCTTTTCCTTCCTTGCATGATATGTTTTATCGGGCTCCCTGTCCCTGTATCTGTATGATGGATATTTTTTCAGCACTTCTCCAACAGTGTCCAGTGCAACGGATCCTATCCTGTCGTTTGTGTTTTCTATCAGTTCCGACAGCGCGACTATGAACTCGTCCAGTTCACCTGGATAAA
>CAJJPZ010000041.1 GCA_905193765.1 uncultured Eubacterium sp. | reverse complement strand
GTCAAGAGAAGTACTGGTATTTGATATCATCTCCGCAATGATGACCACCGCTATCAGAAACACGAATACAGGTTTTCTGACGTATCCTTTCCTGTATACCACGAACACTGCACAGTACAGTATCAGGAACGCTACACCGCAATAGAAAAAAAGTGACGGATCATCTACATCATCTTTGAGTATCCTGTGTGCTATGAGATAATATCCGATCCCTGCAGCCAGAACACCCCACACCGCATTGAGCCTGAACTCATCCACCTTGAGGAACGTCCTGTATGCGATCCCCACCAACACGAAACAGATGACAAACGTATATCTGTACGGCAGCTGGTTCGGGAAATGAAAGCCATGCCAGATGAAATCCAGCTTATTAAGATTCAGACTCAGGAACATGAATGCCAGAAAAACAAGATCCAGAGTTTTTTCTCTGAGAGATATAGTCCTGCTTGTTATGAAGAACACAAGCAGTATGACAACGATGAGCCCGCAGTAAAGATTCGGCGGGCCGCTCCTGACGGTGAGCTGTGCATTCGGCAGCAGCTGATTGACTATGCTCAGAGGATCATTGTATGTCTTCCAGACCTCCGGCATCTCAGCCGATATATAATAGGTATCCTGCATGCTGATGTATGTCGGCAGAAGCATCACCGCAGACATCGCTATCCCCAGCAGTGAACATCCTGCGGCTTTTCCGGTGGTCAGCAGACATCTGCGGACACCGCCGTTTTTCACCTTTATGAAATACAGTACAGGATAATAGCACAAAATGAATATACACACCATTATGGATATATAATAGTTCGAAAAGACTATCAGAGCCAGGATGACCGTGTAAAGTGAAAACTTTCCTTCATCTATCAGCTTATGGAGTCCTGTCATACACAGCGGCAGCAGCATCACTGCATCCATCCACATGATACACCAGTAGTATGCCATAACATATGAACACAGAGCATAAAGCACCGCAAAGACAGCCGTACCCGTATCGCTTTTACCATATGCATATCTCAGGAACACTGCCATGAACGCAGCAGCAAGTCCGATCTTCAGCAGCAGTATCGATGTGACAGCCTCCATGATCAGCGATTTCGGGAATATCACCAGCAACAGATTCAGAGGACTTGCTCCGTAATATGCGATCAGATTCCAGAAGTTGCTGCCGCCCCCTCCGTTCCATGAAAAGAACAGACTTCCTCCGCTCTGCAGCTTGTCCTGCAGCTCGCTGAGGAACGGCAGGTACTGATGATACATATCTATTATCGCGATCTGCTGCGTTCCGAAGGGATAGATCCCTTCAGCGATCATGGCGATGAGCGCCGCTGCGACTGCTATAAGGAATGCCGCAAATATACATCTGTTATCCTTGAAAAAAATCGATATCCTTTTCCTCATCTGTTTCCATACCCTTTCATACCCCGGTGCCGGGATGATCCCTTATCATTCCACCGGTTCTATCTTCATCCCGTCAGTTGATGTGACTTTGTCGTCCTTGTCTGTGAACGAGGCTTCGAGACCTGCCTCCGGTTTTTCCTTCTGAAGTTTCTCTATCAGTGCGGTGGCCTTATCCCTGCCCAGCATCAGACATGTGGTGGAAAGCCCGTCACAGTATGCGGAATATCCTTTCTTCGCAGTTATAGTCACAGCTTCAAGATCCGTTTCTGCAGGATATCCTGTCTCGGGATCCAGTACATGATGATATGTCCTGCCGTTCTTTTTGAACATCCTTTCGTATATTCCTGAGGTCACCACTGTGGCATCTGAGACCTTCACTGAACCGATGAGCTCCGTCCTGTCGCTGTAGGGACGCTCTATCCCTATGTTCCACGGCGTATCATCTGCCTTGCTCCCGATGACACAGACATTGCCTCCCAGGTTGATGATGGCTCTCTCCACGCCCTGCTGCTCAAGGTACTCCGTTACGCGATCGGCTATATATCCCTTGGCTATGCCGCCCAGGTCGATCTCCGCGTCAGGATCCGCCAGTGTCACTGTATCGCCCTCTGTCAGCTTCACATTTTCATATCCCACCGTTTCAAGGGCTTTGTCTATCTCCTGCTGCTGCGGCAGCTTAGGATCGTCGCTTTTGAAATCCCAGAGATCTGTCAGCCTGCCTACAGTTATATCGAACCTGCCTCCGCTCAGTCTGCCGATCTCAAGACCAAGTTCAAGTACATCATAAGTATCCTCAGAAACTTTCACCGGCTTTCCGGAGGCTTTGTTGATCTTATCGACATCGCTGCCTGAAACAGTCCTGCTCAGGATCTTCTCGTACTGTCTTATCTCTTTGAATGCTCCGTCAAGTATCTCCTCTCCTTCTCCGCCTGTGATATCATATATACTGATGTCACAGGAAGTGTCCAGGCAGAAATCACTTTTTGTCACCGGCTCGCCACCTGATCCTTTGTCGCCGCAGCCTGTCTGTGTTATAATTACAAAAGCAGCGATGATAACCACTGCTGCCGCACGGATAAGTGCATTTTTATGATTTGTACTTGTGAATGACTTTCTCATAATACCTCCGGAGGTCCTGATGATAAAAAAAGCTGATATAATACTTACCGTCATACTGATCATAGCCGGTCTGGCCATATCCTATGCGTTCTCCACCGGGAAAACCGCAGGCGATGAACTGCTTATAACAGCTGACGGCAGAAAATTCGGTTCCTATTCCCTTCTTGAAGACAGAAATATCACTGTGAAACAGGAAGGTCATATAAACAAGGTTACCATAAAAGATGGTGTCGTTTCAATGACTTTTTCCGACTGCAAAGGTCAGGACTGTGTTAAACAGCACTCCATATCCGAAACCGGCGAGACCATAATATGTCTGCCAAATAAAATCGTACTTGAGATCACCGGAGGTGAAAACAAGTACGATGCTGTTGCCAGATAGTTTATCTGAATTCTATTATCCTGCTGCTGATGTGGTTCACCATAGGCAGGTCATGAGCGATGAACATCACCGCCAGATCCCTTTCATCTGAAAGTTTCCTGAAAAGATGGACGATCTGCGCCTGAGCTGTGACATCCAGTCCTGTCAGCGGCTCATCTGCGATGATAAGATCCGGAGCTGTGATCAGCGCTCTTGCTATAGCGGCACGCTGACGCTGTCCGCCTGAAAGTTCATAAGGTCTGCGATCTTTCAGTGAGCTGTCCAGCTCTACTGCTGCCATTACGTCCTGTACAAGCGCTCTGGCCTCTGACTTCCTGCTGCCTCTGTTCCCTTTCCTGCCTCCTTTTATCATCAGCGGCTCAGCGATTATCTCCTCTATTGTCATACGATCGTTGAATGACGAACCTGTGTCCTGGAATATCATCTGTATCTGCGTGCCGTCTTTTATGATTATCTCCCCGCTGTCATAACTTTCGAGACCGGTCAGGCATCTTGAGAGTGTGGACTTGCCGCAGCCTGATCTGCCTACGACACCTATGATCTCTCCACGGTTTATGACAAAAGACATATCGTCTATCACTGTTCTGCGTTTTTTCCTGTCTGCCGCATAGGTCTTGTGCAGGTGCCTGACTTCCACAAGAGGAACAGTCCGTTCCGGTTCTGATCTGTGGTCATGACCTTTGTTCCTGCTGTAGTTCAGATATCCGAGAAGTTTCTTTGTATATTCATGCTGCGGATTTTCCAGAACATCAGCTGTACTGCCTTCCTCTACAATGACTCCATCCTTCATCACAGCCACACGGTCAGCAGTACCCTCCACAAGACTCAGATCGTGGGTTATGAACAGCATAGCTGCTCCTGTTTCTCTGACAGCATTCCTCAGCAGGTCCATTATCCCGGATCTGGTAGTTTCATCAAGAGCTGTCGTGGGTTCATCAGCCAGCAGCAGCTTAGGCTTTGCTGCCAGTGCTGCTGCTATTGATATACGCTGTCTCATGCCTCCGGAGAACTGGTATGGTCTCTGATCATATCTTGAAGCCGCATCAGGTATCTTCACAAGTTCCATCATCTTCACAGCTTCAGCCCTTGCTTCCTTTGCAGACAGTCCTTCATGTACACGAAGGACTTCGGCGATCTGTTCACCGACGGAAAACGCCGGATCCAGCGAGGTCATAGGATCCTGAAAAACCATGGAGATCTCTCCGCCGCGCAGTGATACCATCTGCTTATCTGTCAGTGACGATATGTCCCTGCCGTCGAAATATATACTGCCTGATCTTATCCTTCCTCTGCTGCAGAGAAGGCCCAGTATGCTTTTGCACATCACAGTCTTGCCGCAGCCTGATTCGCCCACCAGAGCCACAGTCTGACCCTGAGCTATAGCAAGATCAGCATGCTTCACAGCGGTCATACTTCCTGCCGGGTTGTCGAAACCAACCGTCAGATCAGTGATTTTAAGCAGTCCGTCCATAGATATCCACTCTCCGTTACTTTATCTCCCATTTGTTTATGTTCCAGAATATACCTACACCGTGATGTCCCAGAACAGTGTCTTTTGTTATACCCTTTATCGAATCACTTCCTGCATAGATGGCATCGACATACGCAATGAAAGTATATGCCGGATCTGCTGCCAGCTCTTCCTGGAACTGTGCATAAAGTTTTTTCCTCTCTGCCTTGTCCTCTGATTCTCTTGCCTTCTGCAGTATGCTGTCGATCTTACTGTTCGAGTATCCGCTGTAGTTCGCTCCCTTGTCAGTACCGAACACTTTGTATGTGTGATCGTCAGGATCGAAAGGACTCCCCCAGCCTATAAGGAAAGCTTCCTGTCCTGCCCAGTCTATCTCGGCCGGTGTATCTACCTTGACATCCACTCCGATGTCCTTGAAATTCTGTGCACATATCTTCGCCATGTCTACTCTTACCTGGTCGCCCTGGCTGCAGTTTATCGTAAAGGAAAGTTTCTGTCCGTCCTTTTCATATATGCCGTCGTCGCCTTTACTCCATCCTTCTGCTTCTATCATCTTCTGGGCTTTGTCCGGATCATAGCTGTACTTTTCTATGCTGCTGTTGTTGTACGGTCCTGCCTGGAGCGGTGAATATGCCACCTGACCGTGACCCAGAAGCACGCTGTCTATGATAGCCTGTCTGTCTATAGCATAGCTCAGTGCTTTCGGCAGCTGTCTGTTGTTCTTCCAGATATCGTTGTTGAAATTATACATTATGCCTCTGTAATCGGCGGTCTTCATCTCATATACAGCAAATCCATCCTTGTCTTTGAATTTGGATTCTGCCTTAGGTGTTATCTGCGCAAAATTGATCTCACCGGATTCCAGCTGCAGTGCTCTGGCATCTGTATCTTCTACGATCTTGAATACCACTTTGCCGATCTTAGGGGCACCACCATAGTAGTCATCGAACTTCTCCATGGTTATGCTCTGACCCATATCCCAGCTTACCAGTTTGTACGGTCCTGCTCCCACCGGCGACTGGTTGAAGCTGTCCTTGGTCATATCCTTTCCTTCAAGCAGATGTGCCGGCAGTATACCTATGGTCAGATAGTCCAGCATTGCTATGTTCGGTGCTGTGAGCTGGATATCCACATGTATATCGTCTATCACCTTTACACTTTTGACGTCTTCGAAATTTGACGCATTCTCAGATCCGTTGTCAGGATCCTGTATCGCTTCTATTGTGAATTTGACATCCTCAGCTGTCAGTGGTTCGCCGTCATGGAATGTCAGTCCGTCACGCAGTGTGAATCTGTAAGTATTAGTTGACTTGTTGAACTCCCATTTTTCTGCGAGTCCCGGAACGACCTCATCGTTCTCGTCATGAGCTGTAAGACCTGCGAACAGCAGCAGGTTTATCTCACCGTGTTCGTAAAGCGCCGGATTTATGGCAGTATAGTCACTGCTGCCATATATCAGCGTATTCCCGTCATCCTTGCCTTCACTGCTGCCACACCCTGACAGCATTGCTGCACATACACAGAACATAAGTGCCAGTGCAAAACTTATCATCCTCTTTTTCATTTCTTTTTTCTCCTCAAAATCTACATTTTTCAAAAACAACAACTCTATCTTCTCTACTCTTTCTATTTCGAGAGCCGCTTCATGCAGCTGTTACAACTTTATTATAAGCATTCTTTCAGGATATCTGGATCGTTGATATACGATATGATTTTCCCCTTGCAGTGATCTGCATCCCGATCGCTTTACATGAGCCGGTCACGTCTGCCTCTGCACCTGAGATATTCTCCGATCTCGGTTATACAGATCAGTGTGCTCACCATGAAGATGCCGGGGATCATCAGTATCCACCATGCGCCGGAAAGCATCGCCCGCTGTGACAGCGACATCAGACTGCCCCAGGAAACCACCTCTGCAGGCAGTCCCAGCCCCAGGAAGCTCAGTGTCGCCTCCATTGATATTGCTCCTCCGATATTGGTCACTATCATGAACATCACTGCCGACATGAAATTCGGCATAAGATGTCTGTAAAGTATATAAAAGAATCCGCCGCCCATGGACCTTGCCGCCATGACGAATCCGCTGCTTCTCAGTTGTCTGACTTCGCTCCTGACCATCTTGGCCACTGCCATCCAGCCGGTGATCCCTATCACCACCGATATGGAAATGACATTCGCATCTCCCATGATCGCCTGCAGGAACATAACGAACAGCATCTGTGGCACACTCATCAGGATCTCCGTGAGCCGCATCATCATATCGTCCACTCTCTGTGATGCCAGCCCTGCCGCTGCACCGTAGACCACAGCTATAGCCGTCGATATCAGCGTAGCCAGCAGTCCTACAGTCAGAGAGATCCTGCCGCCGCACCATATCACCGAGAACAGATCCCTTCCCAGTGTATCTGTGCCGAAAATATGTCCTCTTCCGGGAGCTGCACTGATCTCCGAAAGCTGCATATAGTATGCGCTGTCCGAATAGACTATGCTTCCTATGATACATCCTGCGACTATAACTGTCAGGACTGTCACCGATATATACGGGAATCCGGTACCGGTATCCGTCAGTATGTCTCTTTTTCGTAAAATCACAGCATCTGCCCCCTTTCCTCTTTGATATCAGGAGCAAGCTTCTCGTTTATTATCTGTGCGATCATATTCACTATCATTACCGATGCACCTGTTATGAGGCATATCGTCATCAGCATATTATAATCATGGTACTGGGCACTTTCAAGCCCCAGTCTGCCCAGACCCGGATATGAAAAGACCATCTCTATCACATATGCTCCACCCAGCAAATGCGGCAGGAATACCGCCATTATACTGACTACCGATGGCATGATGTTCCTGACACAATGTCTGTATATTATCTGATGTTCTGTCAGCCCCTTGACTTTGCACATCAGTACGTATTCTTTGCTCATCTCATCTGAAAGCCTGTTCCTCATGAGATACCCGCAGTACCATATATGTGATATGGATATGGCAGCTACCGGCAGGATGAGATGCAGCATTCTGTCTGCAAGGCCGCCTCCGCCTATGGATGTCACTCCGCTCTGCGGCAGCACACCCAGTTTTACTGTGAATATCAGTACAAGTATCAGTGCCATGAAAAACTCCGGGATGCTGTTTGCAGCCACACCTGCTCTGCATACCAGTCTGTCTGCTGCACTGCCTTCGCGACGCACACAGAATATAGCCAGCAGAAGTCCCAGTACAGCTATCAGTATGAATGATAATAGTGTCAGTATCATTGTATTCCCGATAACACTGCCTATCACCTCTGCCACCGGCTGCTTGTACTGGTATGATATGCCGAAATCACCGCGAAGTGCATCACCAGCCCATGTGAAATACTGTACCGGCAGTGACCTGTCCAGTCCCAGACGGTGCTGTGCTGCCTCCAGCTGCTGTTCTGACATTCGTTCTACAGCCTCCCCGTAATATGCTCTCAGAGGATCGCCGGGAGCAAGCCTCGATACGAAAAAAACTATAAGTGACAGCACTATAAGTGACAGTATCAGCTGTACTGCTTTCCTTGCTATATATACGGCTGTGCTTTCTGATGCTTTCATGGTATTCTCCTGCTGCATGTACTGTAACGGACACTTCATATGTCCTTAAAACAAAAGCGGCTTCATCACATATTTTCAGATCAAACTTTTGCTGATATCCTGCAGATATCGAGACTGATATATGCCATATAATAAAACAAAAAAGGTCACGAAAAACAATACCCCGTCAGAGGTATCGACCTTCGTGGCCTTTCTTCACGCACTTCATGTGCTCTGTATATATTATCAGATTGCAGGTTTCATGTCAATGTTATATAATATGAAACATGAACAGCAAGACTACATCAGCATCTGTAAATGCTAAAAAAATGACCATGACAGCCCTTCTGGCTGCTCTGGCTCTCATATTCTCATATATCGAAGTGCTGATCCCTTTCAGCCCGGGCATACCCGGTATCAAGCTTGGGATCGCCAATCTGGTGATAATAATCTCGCTCTACTACCTGGGGCCTAAATATGCATTTTCCGTGAACCTGGTCAGGATACTCATCGCCGGCCTCCTTTTCAACGGTCTGTTCGGCGCACTCTATTCACTGGCCGGAGCACTGCTGAGCTTCACAGTGATGGTCCTTCTCAGAAAAACAGGTATATTCTCCATCACAGGTGTTTCCATCGCAGGTGGTGTCTCCCACAATATGGGGCAGCTGCTGGTAGCTGCATTCCTCATAGACAGCCTGAAGATATTCGCCTATTTCCCGGTACTGATATTCTCCGGGATCATCAGCGGAGCCGTCATCGGCATCGTCTCGTATCTGATACTGAAACGCCTGCCTGCGGTAAATTAGATTCTGAGTACAGGTATTCCCCTGTTTCAAACAGTACCAGAACAAACCGTAACGATTCAGACACCTACTCCTGCTGCATCATCTGCCGTTCCATAATATCATCCCATTTGAAGCCACAGTTCCTGCATCTTGTAATATGTGATGAGAGGAACCCCGTACACCCGCAACTGACTTCAGCAATTCCGGTCTCTACCTCCCGTTTTATCTCCGGTATCACAAGTGACTTTGCCGGCACCACTTTAACAAGATTCTCCGAACCGCATCTGAAACATTTTCCTGCCATCTTCCTTTCCTCCCGCTTCTGATATCCTGATTTCCTTTCTGACAATTTCCACTGACAGAGGATCGCAGAACATTTTTATGTTCTGCGATCCAGTGTTACCTTTACTTCTGTATATATGACGCATATGCCTGTCTTATTTTATCCTGACTTTGCATTTTGCAGTAACTCCTGAGCCATCTTTAGCTTTGACAGTTATCGTCACGGTCCTGCCTTTGCCTGCACGTTTGGCTTTGACAAGTCCCTTTGCTGATACTGTGGCGTATTTTTTGTTGCTGGACGTGTAAGTCACTTTCTTGTTTTCAAGCTTTTCCGGATAGACCTTTGCTTTGATCTGGAATGTCCTTCCTGCTTTGAGACTTACTTTGGTTTTGTTCAGCTTTATCTTCGAAACCCCTTTTACGAATGTTGCCTTAGCAGTATGGTTCTTTGTTATGCGTATAGTCCCTGTGTTGCCGTTGACTTTCTTGCCGCTTACGGTGAATGACTTTACAGCGTATCCTTTGTCCGGTTTAGCTGTAAGCTTCACTTTGCTTCCCGGCATGTAGTCTTTATTGGCGTTTATTATCCTGCCGTGTTTCATTTTCGCTGCTTTGACTTTGACAAGCCCGCTGTTTATACTTGCCTTGTATGACATATATTCGTCATCAAAGCCGTACAGTGTGTTTCCTGCCGCTATGCCCGTGAAATACACATCCGAATACAGACCCTTCATGAAGCTGTACTTCGTTCCTCTGAACCTGTCTTTTGATGGGCTGTAGGTGAATGTGTCTCCGAGCTTTCTGGCAACGTTGCCCGCATAAAGCACACCTTCGCTGCATATCGAAACACTTCCTGTATACCAGTAATATGTATTACCTGATCTTACGATCTCATCTCCGGCAAAATACGGTTCGATCGTCGCCCCGGAGGTCTTCCACTTCTTGCCTGTGAGTACCAGGTTTGCAGGACACGCCGCATCCTCTTTCGTCTGATTCTTCTGTTCCGGACTGTATCCATATGTGTATACAAGAAAATTGCCGCTCTGTACAGCTACGCCTCCTGCTCTTCCGGATGGCAGTGACGGTCCGTTCGACCATTTTTTAGCAGCCGGATCATATACTTTGACCTTTGTGCTCAGTTTCTTCTTTCCATAGTCATATCCACCGATCAGGTAGAGCTTGCCGTTGTAGCCTGCCAGCGTATAATCTCCTATTCTCTCCATATCTGACGGGAGTTTTCCCAGGGAAGTTTTCTTTCCTGTCGATGCACTGAATGCCATCAGCCTGTATTGTGATGCATACGCTGTGCTGTAGCTTCCCTCGTCGTCATCATCATCATCGTCTGAGAAGAACCAGTCATCATAGCTGCTCTTCTTTGCAGACCATTCTTCCTCTTCATCATCCCCGTCGTCGGCTCCGATCTCAGAGTATGCTGCTATGTTGTACAGCTTGCCATCCATGTATACAAGATCATATCCGAACCCGAAGTCAAATGTAGCCAGGCTCTTCTTCTCTTTCTTGAAGTATTTCTCAGGTTTCGATACAGTGGACAGTTCGTCGAAATCCATCTTCTTGCCATCCTTCGTATCTGCTACATATATCGTATCACTTGATGAATCTCCCGCATAGATCTTCCTGCCGTCTGTAGCCAGGATACCCTCCTCACTCGGGAAATCCAGTTTTGGCAGCGTGGTATATGATTTCTTGCCGTTCACAAGATATATATTCTTTTTGGCGGCTTTCTTCCCTGCGCTGTTTGTCACTTCAATATCGACTACAGTATTGATCCATCCCTTGTCTTTTATCACTATCTTCTTTTCTGTACTGTTTACTATCTCTGCATCATGGACTTTCTTGTCAGATGTAGTGACCTTTACCGATGAACCTTTGCCAAGATATCCGCCTGAGATCGTTATCTGTTTCCTGTCCACAGACACCTTTACCTGTCCTATCCTTGGTGCAGGCTGTATTGCTTTGCTGAGATCCAGCGATCCGCCTGATACCACCTTGCCCTGAAGCTCCGGCGATTCATCAACATACGGCATCACTGCATTTGCCAGTGTTGCTGCATCTGCATCCCTGAGCTCTGACGCCAGCAGTGCCACTGTTCCTGTTACTGCCGGAGCCGCCATCGATGTGCCGTTATAGAAGTCATATTTGCCGAAATCCGACCCGTCGCACTCTTTACTGAGTCCTGCGTCATCGACATTGACTTCAAAGTCTCCATCTGTTGCTGCATAAAAGTAAAGAACTATCTTACGATCCCTGCTGAAGTCCTTGCCCATCATGACTTCTCCTTCAGCAGCTGTCATATAGAGATGTGACCAGTAGTTCTCCTCTCCGTCTACATATGCACCTGTATAATAGTAGTCTCCGAAAAGGAGTTCTATCGGGTTGGACGGTATCTCTTCATCTGCAGGCATATCCACCATCAGGAAAAGGCCTGCTTCACTGCTTTTGCTTTCAGGCCCTTTGACCTTTGTCATCATACTTATCGATGGCAGATTTTCTTTCTTCACATCATCACTGAGTTTGTACGGTATGCTTGCACTTGCCCAGCCGTTTTTCTTCATCCCGCTGAATTTCAGCTTCATGGATGATCCCGATGTACCTTTTCCAAAATACTGCGTATCATCTTTTGCTGCACTGAATCTGTCAGCAATATCCGATGCACTGCCGCTGATATCCTCTTTTGACGGTACGCCCCAGGCTCCTGTATTGTCATCCTCGAAATCACTGAATTCCTGTGATATGGATTTCTGCCTGGATTCATCGTACAGAGTCGGATTATAGCAGTTGTATGACACTGTGGAAAGTATATCAGCTCCCGGAGCTGCCAGATCCACTGTGCCTGCGCCGTAGTTAGAGAACCCTGCCAGTTCTCCTTTTTCATTTGAAGCTGCAACACTCAGCAGATATTCACTGTCTATGTTGGATGGGAATTCCCCCTCATCATCATTGTCGGCAGAAGAGTTGCCTGCTGCACACACTGTTACCGCTCCCTTCTTTCCTACGAGATCGACAAGCTTCTCGAAGATCTCGCTGGAGTCTCCGCCGCCCCATGAATTGTTTATCGCAGCAACATCGACTCCAAGATCGAGAGCCTTGTTGATGTAATGATATGCGCTTATTTCGTCCGAGCCGTATCCGCTGCCATCCTCGTCCAGAATTTTGATAGCCATGATTTTTATATTCTGACTGACGCCACTTATGCCTTTGCCATTGTTGCCTTTTGCACCTATTATACCTGCACAGTGTGTACCGTGGCCGTTGTCATCCATAGGATCTTCATCTCCGTTGATAAAGTCGAATCCGTGTTCGCCTTTCAGTTTTCCCGGGTTATACGGGTTTTCCCATATATTGTCCCTGAGATCCTCATGTTTGTAATCCACACCTGTATCGACTATAGCCACTACCTTTTCTTTTGAACCGGTTATACCTTTGTCCCACTTGGACGCTGCATTTATTGATTTTCCTGCAGTACCGCCATTCTGTCCTGTATTCTTCAGTGCCCACTGATAGTCGAAATGCGTATCATTGACATCATAGGCTTTCACCCTGTAGTTCGGCTCTGCCACTATGACATCTTTCCTGCTGTTCAGTTTTCTGACCAGTTCTTTTGTTGAATATTTGCTGGATTTTACCAGAACTATATTCAGAGATGAACTGCCTGAAGATCTGCCCTGTCTTGAGAGGGTACGTCCGGTATCTTCTGTGGTTATCTCCTCCGGTTCCTCGAAGTCCCAGTATTTTTCAACACTGTAATCACTGCCACCTCCCAGCTCCGAAGACGCTTTTGATCTGGAAAGTTTCTTCCCGGTCTTCAGCAGAACGAGAGCTTCACCTTCCTTGTAGGTTTTTTCCTTTTTTTTATCACCGGGTTTAACTACATTATCCGGATTTACCTTTGGAACTGCTGCGCTGACAGGTGAAATTCCCACAAAACACCCTGTCAGGACCATAGCCGCAGCAATAATGATACTTAAGGCTTTTTTCATCAAGAGACTCCTTTCGATTCGTTCATTTATTCGTACGTTCTGACTATATAACAAACTATGATGGGAAATGTTACAGAAAAAATAAATTTTTAAAAATATAATTTCCCAGGGCAAATTCCATCATCAGCTGAAATCTGCTCTGGGAAACATCCTTAAACTTATATGCTTTCCGGTATCACCAACTCTGCAGGCATTTTTCCTGTGTATGGCGCACTTTATATAACATCAGGGCTCGATATTCCATCCTCCTGCAATCACAGCAGGATCAGACTCAACGCCATTACTGCCATCCCTGCAACAAAACCGGCCATACCAAGTCTGTGGCTGCCGTATTCGGCTGATGACGGCAGAAGCTCGTCTACCGAAATGTATATCATGATCCCTGCCGCTGCAGCGAACATCACTCCGAACACATTATCATCCATGAACGGCATCAGTGCCAGCCAGCCTGCCAGCGCTCCGACAGGCTCCGCCATCCCTGAAAGGAACGAGTATTTCAGCGCTTTCGATCTTGACCCCGATACGTTATATATCGGTGCGGCTATGGCTATACCTGCCGGGATATTGTGTATCGCTATAGCTATGACGATAGGTACTGCGACATTGACACCCTGGAGCGCTGATATGAACGTGGTCAGTCCCTCAGGGAAATTGTGAGCAGCAAACGAAACTGCCGTCATTATGCCGGCATTCATGAGATTACGGCTGTTATCCACACACCCACCGCTATGACTGCTGTGCCCCGCATGGCTGCAGTGTCTGTGTCCTGAAAGCTCTGTGATCTTCCCGACGACCACCATAAACAGGATGCCGCCGAAAAATGAGATCGCAGCTACTGCAGTGCTGTTAACAGTATATCCAGCCTCCTCAAAATGCTCACATGCTTCCGGGAATATATCCATAACAGACAGGCAGATCATCACGCCTGCTGAAAAACCCAGGCTCACGGACATGAAAGTCCTGTTTGTGCCCCGTCCTATGAAAACAAGGCAGCTTCCCGCTACCATGCTCAGTCCGGCTATCACTGTGAATAAAAACGCTGTAAAAAAATCACTCATAGTACACCCTTTATATAATCATCTGTGCCCTCTGCATGTACGGCACTGTCATCAACACAATAAAAACCGGAGGAGACATTATATTCTCCTCCGATAACTATTGTACCACGATTCATCGTCCCATAACACCCTGATATTGTATATTTTCTCCAACGATCCGCACGTATCTCCAGGGGTCACTTTTTCCAGCATTCTCTGAAGACCCTGTAAAAATTCCTGTACGCCACTTTTTCTATGTCTGCTTCAGAAAATCCTCTTTTCCTGAGCTCTGCCAGCAGGTTCCCTGCTTCCGCTTCATTCGAGATCCCATCTCCGCTTGGAGAGTCAGTGTTGCCGCTGAATGCGCTCAGAGCCTCTGCCTCCAGATAATCGTCAAAATCATATCCGAGCCCTATATATTCCGTCCCTACAAGCTCTGCAATGTGCAGGGCATGATCCGCAAGTCTCTCCACATTCTGCCTGCTGGGATCGTCGTCGATGAACTCTCTGAGACTGTTCATTCCCACGAGTCCGCCGGTCTTTGCGATCTCACGGATCATATCATCAGTAAGATTCCTCATGGCAGAGCACAGAGCCCTTGCATTGGAATGTGACGCTATCACCGGAGCCTGTGCAAGAGACATCACATCCCGAAAACATCTGTCGTTGAGATGAGACACATCCATCACCATGCCAAGATCCTGTATCCGCTTCACCGCTGCCCGTCCTGCCTGCGTGAGACCGCGATCCTCATCACCGGGCCATCCTGTCGCAAGAGCATTGGTCTCATTCCAGGTGAGCATAGCATGTCTGACATCATGCTCGTCGTAGAACATGTCTATCATGTCTATGTCCTCTCCTATCTGGCTGAGACCTTCCATCCCCATAACCACATTGATCCTGCCGCTTCGGGATCCTTTCTCAAAATCATCGAACTCCCGCACGATATTCAGGATATCGCCGGCGTCCTGCATTTCCTGCTTTATGCATTCAACTATCTGAGCCGATCGTTTCACCGGGTCATTGTCATAAGGCGGATCTGCCCATATGACAAAGATCCCCCCGTTAACACCGCCTTTTTTGAACTTTTCAATATGTCTGTTTCTGAAAACATCTCGTTCTCCGTTCTCTGTCATTCTGCATGTTACATCTGTCCATATATCTCCGTGGCCGTCAAATATCATACCGTCAGATCCTCCTCATTCTTTACAAACTTTTTCAGTGAAGCATTGAAGCTGTCTCTCAGATCCCTGTCATGGAACATCACATACAGGGGCCTCCTGTATGTAAGAGCCTCTAATGGCACAAGCATCTCATCCGCACCCGACAGATATTTTACAACACCTCTGTCACATACAGCAACATCTATTTCTCCAGCTGTCAGTGCATCGATCATCTCCCTTGTGTCTTCATGAAAAATCTTACATTCCTCAGGCAGCCTGTCGATATCTTCTCCATTTGCAAAGCCATCTATCAGTCCGATACGGTATTCTGACAGTTTATCATATGAATCTGCCTGTATTCCAGAACCAGCCACCTTTACAACATCTGTGACTGCATCCCTCAGTTTATACGACAAGAAATATTTTTTTATTCTTTCCGGAGTATCCTGAACCTGAAATAATGCATCATATTCTTTTTTTTCAA
>CAJJPZ010000040.1 GCA_905193765.1 uncultured Eubacterium sp. | reverse complement strand
CTGCTCAATAATGCTGATGATACTGAAATGAGGAAGTACCTGCTGAACCTCCATATAGAAGAATTCAGAACGACGCTCTTCAGACAGACTATGTTTGCAGAGTTCGAGGACATGACTCACAGAGCTATCGAAGACGGTCAGGTGCTTACAGCTGACTGGATGTGCAGCATCTACGACGAGCTCAACGCCAGATATTACGGACCTGCCGTTGAAAAGGATGATACCATAAAATATGAATGGGCACGTATACCGCATTTCTACAATGCATTCTATGTATACAAATATGCCACCGGCTATTCTGCTGCCACTGCGATCTCAGAGAAGATCCTGAACGAAGGCAGACCGGCCGCAGACAGATATATAGAATTCCTTAAAACAGGTGAATCCGACTACCCTATCGAACTTCTCAAGATAGCAGGCGTCGATATGAGTACGCCGGAACCGGTGGAAAAGGCTATGGATACATTCAATTCACTGCTGGATGAATTCGAGAAACTTATCTGAGAAAATATGAAGCCGTGACAGGCTTCAGGAGCTGCAAATGAAAAAAAAACTGATAAACATATTTACAAACGAAACAGAAAAATCTGTCGAAACATGTGCTGAGCTTACTGTAAAGCTCAGGGACAAAGGATATGATGTGACTGAAAAATATTCGCAGGACACGGCGCTTATCATATGCATAGGCGGGGACGGCGCCTTTCTCAAAGCCGTCCACTCCTGTAGCTTCCCGTCATGCCCCATAATAGGCATAAACACCGGCCATCTTGGATTTTTCCAGGAAATATCTCCCGATAACCTCGACCGGTTCATAGATGATTATGAGAACGGCGAGTACTCGATACAGAAGCTCAATACGGTCCTGGCCACCATAAAAACCAATAACGGCCATGAATACAGGCATGAGGGACTCAACGAGATAGTGATCAAGGGAAGGCAGTCGTATTCCATACATCTGTTCATATCCATAGACGGCATGCCGATAGAAAAGTTCAGCGGGGACGGTATACTCGTAGCCACATCCGCTGGAAGTACAGCATACAACTATTCACTTGGCGGCTCCATAGTGGATCCACGGCTAAACGCACTTCAGGTCACCCCTATTGCACCTATGAACACCATAGCATACAGGGCTTTTACATCCAGCATACTGCTGCCTGCTGAACTTTCCCTGGAAGTGGTTCCTGAGAAAAAAGAAAATATGATATTCATAGCAAGCGACGGTATCGGAACAGGTTATTCCAATGTCAGTGAGATCAAGGTCGAAGCATCTGACACTGTCGTCAACCTGCTCAGATTCAAGGATTATGATTTCTGGAACAAGGTAAAGACCAAGTTCCTGTAGAAAGGTATTTTATCAGACTATGACAGATTTTATACATAAAGTCACTCATGAAGACGAGGGACTTGAACTCAGAGAGATAATGCGGGAGCATTTTGATTTTTCGTCGAGGCTCAGAAACAAAATAAAGAGGAACAAGCTCGTGATGCTGAACGGCGTGCAGACTCCCGGATGGATAAAACCGTCTGTCGGGGACGTCATCAGCATAACGCTGCCCGAGGAACGAAGCAATTTCGAACCTCAGCCCATACCGCTTTATCCTGTTTTTGAAGACGACGATCTGATGGTGATCAACAAGCAGCCCGGGCTGATAGTCCACCCTACAAAGGGGCATCCCACAGGCACTGTGGCAAACGCTCTGATGCACTATATGGAACAGACCGGCAGACATTTCAAGATCAGATTCGTCAACAGGCTGGATATGGATACATCCGGACTTCTTGTCATCGCCAAGAACCAGTACTGCCAGAACGACTACACTCTCCAGATGAAAAAAAATCTGGTAGAAAAAAGATATATAGCAATAGTAAAAGGTCTCGTGGAGGCTGAAGAAGGCACCATTGACCTGCCCATAGGCCGGCCTGATCCCGACAATGTACGCCGTGGCGTCATGGATGGCGGTTCCCCTTCAGTGACTCATTACAAGGTGCTGCAGCGTTTCACGAAGCAGCCGTACAGTCTTGTGGAACTGCTGCTGGAGACCGGCAGGACACATCAGATACGTGTGCATATGTCCCATATAGGACATCCCGTGCTCGGAGACTGGCTCTACAGAGGCGAAAATGTGAACCTCATCGAACGTCAGGCCCTGCATGCGGCGAGACTTTCCTTTACCCACCCTATAACCGGGGAAAAAATGATGCTCGAAGCTCCGCTGCCCGATGATATGAAAAAAGCCATACAGAGACTTGAATAAGTCACTGTATGGCTTTTCTGCAACATCGATCATTCATTTATTATCTGAGCTATCGTTTTCTTCTTCATTTCTTTTATGAGGACCTCCTGTATGCGTTCGATCTCCTGATGGACTTTGCACGGCATGCCGTCAGGATTTCTCGAACACTCTTCCTTCATACAGTGAAGTATCACAAGGTCATCCTCAGTGATGCTTATTATATCATAGATAGTCAGTTCATCGAGGGATTTTGCGAGATAGTATCCTCCGCGATTGCCGCGTTCCGATTTTATCAGACCGCCCATCTCAAGCTCCCTCAGTATTTTATATGCGAATGCTTTTGGTATCTCCTCCCGTTCACATATCTCGCGCACATTGTGGACTTTTTCATCCTTCAGTATGCGGCATATCCTCATCGCATAATCACTGCGTCTCGTAATCAACATTTAGTAATACTCCTTGATATCAATAATATATTTTCCCTTTTTCAGCCTCTGATCCCTGTCTGTATTTTATCAGCTCGCTCACCGTGACCGTCTGATACCCGTGTTTCTGTAGCCACGGTATGATCTTCTCGGTCGCTTTTGCGGTCTCATCATGTATGGAATGCATCAGAACTATCTTGCCGTCGAGGTTTTTGACCGACTTCACGCTTTTGAATATCTTCTTTGCGTTTCTGGTCTTCCAGTCCAGCGTGTCCACATCCCATAAAATGGCCGGCATGTCTGCGATCCGGCACACCTTTTTGTTTATGTCGCCATAGCTTGGTCTCAGTACCGTAGGGTACTGTCCACATGCTTTTTTTATGGCTTCATTGGTATTGTTTATCTCTCTTTTTACTTTTTTTGCTTTCAGAGTCGTCAGCATAGGGTGACTCCAGGTGTGGTTGCCTATCTCGCAGCCCATTTCAAGAGCTCTGCTTATCTTTTCCGGATCGCTGGAAACTCTGCTGCCAACATAGAAGAATGTCGCCACAGCACCGTGTTTTTCGAGGCAGTCCAGTATCTTTGTCTCGCTGCTGCCTCCCGGGCCGTCGTCATATGTAAGAGCTACCATAGGTCTGTCCGGATCGATATAACGTTCTATTATCGAAGAACGCAGGGAATCCTCCAGCAGAGACCTCGAGACACGTACTTCCGTATATCCGTTTTTCTTCTTCAGGACCGTGCCTTCATCAAAATAGAATATGAAGTCGTCGTCATCCATCACGAACTTGTTGAAGTTGGACTTGTCTGCGGTAAGATAGTCCTTCCAGTCGTCGGCGAGCTCATCGCTGCCGTATTCCTTTTCAAAGTAATCCGTTATGAATTCTGAACACTTTTCACGGTAATCAGCCTTCAGGACCTGTGCGGGTATGATCTCGCTGCCGGTCTTTTCAGACAGGAGATATGTACTGATATATGATTTCACCGTATGCATATCCTTGTCTGCTTCTTCGTTTTCGCTGCATTTCACAGCGAGACTGACGGCGCCGTTTTCCGCGGTATAGACTGCTGTATTGATTATTATCGCTTCTTCCGGTGGTCTGTATCTCTTGTTGTCGCTGTTCTTTTTCGCCCGGGCCTTTTCTTCCCTGGTCTTTTCTTTCCGGAACTTTTTCTTTGCTTCTTTTACCTTCTCGTCACGAAATTCCTTCACGCTTTCGTTGTCTATTACCTGGTAGTCCACTGCGTACGATATCGGTGAACCGTACTCGCAGCTTATTTTTTCCACATTCCCGACCTTGAAGATCCGGTTATCCTTTATCTGCTCTTCCGCGTATGCCTGGAATTCTTCATCGTCCTGATAAACGTTCGTTCTGAAATACGCCCATGTACCGATGGCTGCTGTGACTGCAGCCATGATAACGAGCATGATGACCAGCACCTTTCTCAGCCTGGCCTGCTTTTTTCTCTGTATCTGTCTTTTTCGTCTTCTTGCTTCGATCCTTGTGCCATCCATTTTTCTCTTCCCATTCCTGCCGTTTGTATATGCAGATCCCCCTTGTTATTTACAGCTGTCTCAGAAGATCCACTATCTCGATTTTTTCTGCTGAAGTTTCATCCGCTGATTTTATTACCTTTGCCGGTACGCCTGCAACCACGGTCCCTGCCGGAACATCTCCGATGACTACAGCGCCTGCAGCTACCACTGCGCCCTTTCCTACTCTGCAGCCTTCCAGGACTACGGCGTTCGCTCCGATAACTACATCGTCTTCGATTATTACCGGTGTTGCGTTAGGCGGCTCTATGACTCCAGCCAGAACAGTTCCTGCACCTATGTGGCAGTTCTTTCCGACAGTTGCTCTTCCGCCCAGGACAGCACCCATGTCTATCATAGTTCCTTCACCGATGACCGCTCCGATGTTTATCACGGCGCCCATCATTATCACGGCGTTATCACCGACCTCGACCATATCCCTTATTATCGCACCCGGTTCGATACGGGCGTTGATACCCTTCATATCCAGCATAGGTATAGCTGAGTTGCGGCAGTCGTTCTCGATCTCGTAATATTCTATACTGCCGCTGTTTTCCTCGAGGAACGGTTTCAGGATTTTCCAGTCTCCGAACACTATTTTGTCATCTGTTCCGAACACTCTGCAGTCGATACTGCTGTAGTCCAGAGCGGATTTTTCGCGTATATAGACTTTTACCGGTGTTTTCTTCTCTGATTTACCTATGAATTCTATCAGTTCTCTTGCTTCCATTTTGTTCTGTACTCTCTTTCTGTCTGAAAATTAACCAAATAATACGTCTTCCATGTTGTAAAGGCCTGCCTTTGCATCCTGAAGGAATCTTGCTGCTGTCAGCGCTCCCGATGCGAATATCTTCTTTGATCCTGCATTGTGCCTGATCTCCAGGATCTCGTCTTCACCTGCGTATATCGCAGTATGCTCACCGGCGATAGTGCCTCCGCGCACGGCATGGACACCTATCTCCCTGCCTCTCCTGCGGTTGCCTGATCTTCCATATATCTCCTCATATGCTCCGTCAGGATTCATTGCTGCCACCAGCATCTTGGCTGTACCGCTTGGTGCGTCCAGCTTTTTATTGTGATGCTTTTCCACCATTTCCATATCGAAATTCTTTTCCAGAATAGGCGTTATCTCTGAAAGTACCCTCTTCATCACCGTTATGCCCAGTGAAAAATTTGCTGAAAATACAACAGGCACTTCTTCAGACAGCTTCTGTATCTCTGCCTGCTGCTCATCGGTAAGACCTGTAGTGGCTATTACCGCCGGACATTTATGTGCACTGCAGTACTCTGTCAGCATCTTCTGGTTTTCCGGATTACTGAAGTCGATAACTACATCAGCCTCTTCGCTTACATCGCTGAGGCTTTCGCCTTTAAGCGGGTCTATCATGGCAAGCAGCTCAAAATCAGCCTGCTCTTCCATCATTCCGGCGAGCACATTTCCCATAGCTCCTGCTCCAAGAATAATCGCTTTCATTTATTCAATATCCTCCTTGTTATTTCAGCAGCCCCACTGTTCTCATCGAATCAGCCAGTGCCGCCTTGTTTTCATCATTCATATGCCACAGCGGAAGTCTGTATCCGCCTACATCCATACCGGCCATGTTCATGGCTTCCTTTATCGGTATCGGGTTGGTTTCGATAAACAGTTTGTTTATGAAATCCAGGTAATATTTCTGCATTTCCGCAGCTTTTACCGTCTCGCCGTTCCAGTATGCCATAGCCATTTCATGGGTCTGTCCCGGCAGTATGTTGGCAAGCACCGATATAGTACCGGCGCCTCCCATGGACATCACCGGCACCGTTATATCGTCATTGCCGCTGTATATGTTGAAATCCTCGTTTATCAGCGTGGAATATTTAGCTATCAGAGACATGTCTCCGCTGGCTTCCTTCACGCCTGCTATATTTTTATGCCTGCTGAGTCTTTTCATGATATCGAAGGGGACCGACATATTGGTTCGTCCCGGCACATTGTAGATATACACCGGTATATCTACAGCATCTGCCACCGCAGTGAAATGCCTGAAAAGCCCCTCCTTGTTCGTCTTGTTGTAGTAAGGCGTTATCACCAGCAGTGCATCCGCTCCCATGTTCTGGTATTTCAGGCTTTTCTCGATACACATCTGTGTATTGTTCGATCCGCTGCCTGCGATCACCGGAACGCGGCCGCCGGCTTTCTCTATGACTTTCCTTACTATTCTCTCCTCTTCCTCGTCTGTGAGGGTAGGAGTTTCTGCCGTGGTGCCCAGCACCAGTATGCCATCAGTCTTTTCTGATATATGCCACTCCACAAGTCCCGCCAGCCTGTCATAACTGACGCTCCCGTCTTCGTCAAAGGGCGTTATCAGTGCAACTATGGATCCTGTTATCATCGTTTTTTTCCTCCCGGCTCAGTTGTATATTCCTTCTGCGATCTTTATCGCAGGTCCTGTCATCATCACAGTACCGTCGTCCAGCTGCTCAATCAGCAGCTTGCCGTAAGGCAGCAGCACTGTTACTTTTTCAGAGTTGCGTCCTTCCCTCCTGCCTATCACCAGTGATGCGCAGGCCCCCGTGCCGCAGGCACAGGTGAACCCGACTCCGCGTTCGTATGTTTTTATCTCAAGGGTCTCACTGTCTATCACCCTGACGAAGTTTACGTTTGTTTTCTCCGAGAATACGGGATCGTTCGACAGCTGGGATGCTGCTGTCTCAGACGGGTATTCGTCCACCCATATAACTGTATGTACCGTTCCCATAAAGCAGCTGCTCGCCCTGAAATCTCCTTCGGATGTATGCATAGTCCTGTCTGTGAATTCATCTGAACCGTCAAGGACTCCGAAAGATTCCGGATCGAACAGAGGTCTGCCCATATCTATCCTTACCATGAACGGATCCGTACTTATGATCTTCACGACCATAGTTCCGGCAAGTGTCTCTACAGGATACTCTTCCTTCCTGCAGATATCGTTGTCGTAGCAGTATGCCGCGAAACATCTTATGCCGTTACCGCACATAGGCGCCCTGCTCCCGTCCATATTGTAGAACACCATCTCGAGAGCCGGATCTTCACGTACTACGATGAACCCGTCGGCTCCTATCCCTGTATTCACATTACACATATCAAGAGCAAGCTGACTGTAGTCCATGCCGTCCACATCCGATTCTCTTACGATAATGAAGTTGTTCCCGCATCCATGATATTTTGTAAATCTGATCATAATTTATACCTCTTTAGTATTATATCACTTGCTTTGAAGCCTCGTCAATTTCTCATAGAGAAATTTCACACGCTATAAAAAAATGCACAAGGTCCGTTATTCAATGACCCTGTACATTTTTGCTGCATCCTCTTTCCTGCATGATTCCAGAAGTGCTGTGACTTCCACAGTAAGGCTTCCGTTGCCGAACTGTATGGATATCTCATCGCCTTCTTTCACTTCAGTACCGGGTTTTGCAGTTTTGCCGTTCACAGTTATGTGCCCCTGTTCACAGGCATCCTTGGCGACTGTACGCCGTTTTATTATTCTGGAATTCTTCAGAAATTTATCTATCCTCATTCTGCCATCTCCTGTCTTCGTATGAAGACCTGTTGAAAAAAAGAGCAACGGTGACGTTACTCTTTTGATTACGATTTATTTGTTAACAGCATCCTTGAGAGCTTTTCCTGCTTTGAATACAGGAGCTTTTGAAGCAGCGATCTTGATAACTTCGCCCGGCTTTCTAGGATTTCTGCCCTGTCTTGCTTTTCTCTCACGAACTTCGAAAGTTCCAAAGCCAATCAACTGAACCTTTTCACCCTTTACGAGAGCTTCTTCAACGCTTGCGATAAATGCATTGACTGCCATCTCTGCGTCCTTCTTTTTAAGAGTTCCAGTTTTTTCTGCTATTGCAGCTACTAATTCAGCTTTATTCATCAATATATCCTCCTTAAAAAAATAAACAAAGTTATTTAAATACGCTTCAGGACCAAACATTACTATCCACTAATCTCCGTCCTGCGTTCTATTGTCCCATTTTTCAATGGTTTTGTCAAGAAAATTCGATATAAAATCGGATTAAATCACAAGCCCATGCATGATCTACCATAATCTGAGTCTGTCGCATACTACAGCGGCTTTTCGTCCCATCGGATTCATCATAAGCTCATCTCTTGTGACTGCTTTTATCTTTATTATCATCAATCCGTAGATTATTACTCCTGTCAGTATAGCCAGCAGCGTAGCCAGTGAATTGCTCCCCAGCAGCGCATATACCACCTTGTACACGAAGAACACCGGCACAGCCATCACTGCTGCGCTTATCAGAGGCTTGACTATGATAAGTTTCACAGACAGCTCCACCTTTGTGAATTTCTTCATTGCACGGAAATCCAGGAAAGCAGCCACTATATATGCGGCCATCGTACCCATTGCCGCGCCGACGATATTTATCGACGGAACAGCTGTGAGCACCCATGTCACGCCCAGCTTGAAGATCATCCCTGTGAACAGATATATCACCGGATACACCTGCCTGCCTATGCCCTGGAGTATGCCTGTCATCGTGTTTATCAGTGCCAGGAGTATGAAACTGAGCGCCATTACCTGCAGACACGGTGCAGCATTCATCGCACTGGCTTTCTGCGCCGGATATAGCAGCATCAGCACCGGGGCCGCCAGGACGAACAGTCCTGCTGCGCATGGGAATGCCAGTATCATGGAGAACCTGAGTCCCATGGATATGCTGTTCTGCAGATCGCCTTTGTTTTTCAGCCTGTTTGCAGCTGCAACCATAGGCACGAGGCTCACCACTATCGCCGATATCAGGACCTGCGGGAAGCCTATTATAGGTTCCGCAAGGCCTGTGAGCTGCCCATATATGTCATTCGCCATGGAATTGCTGAATCCTGCATCCAGCAGCCTGCTTTTCACTATCGCAGCATCTATGAGGTTTACCAGAGGCATTATAGTTGCGCCTATGGTGATAGGGATAGCTATCACTACTATTTTCTTCAGGATCACGGCAGATGATTCATGCTCTGTTGTCCTGTCTCTGTGGATCCTGCCCTTGATCTGTCTGCGCACCATGAAATATATCACGAGTATCGTGGCAAGTCCGCCCACGGCTCCTGCAGATGCTCCGAAACATCCTCCGGCTGCTCCCCGCTCTATATTCTCATAATCCGCCGCTATAGCTGCGGAATTCATCATGAAGTACGCAGCAGCGAGCCCCACTGCAACTCTGAATATCTGCTCCGTTATTTCAGATACGGCTGTCGGCACCATGTTCTGCATCCCCTGGAAATATCCGCGGTATGACGACATCAGCGGTACCAGCAGCAGTGCCGGAGCTGTCGCTTTCATGGAAAGTGAAGCGCCTTTGATATTTATCAGATCGGCAATGCTGTCGCTGAAGAAGAACAGCAGACAGAATCCCACGACGCCAAGGGCTATCATGAGAGACCTTGATACCTTGAACACACGTTCCGCCTCCCTGAATTGTCCCACTGCACAGCGCTCCGATACCATCTTGGATATTGCTACAGGAAGACCTGCCGTGGCGATGACCAGCAGGAATGCGTAAAGGTAATATGCCGGCGAATAGTTCGCCATTCCCTCTGTTCCTATATAATTCGCCAGGGGTATCCTGAATACAGCGCCCAGGACTTTTACGAATATACCTGCCACAGCCAGTACAGCTGCTCCTTTAACAAGCGATTTGTTACTCATGATCAAAGCCTTTCCAGTATTTCCTTAGTTGATTTTTCCGCCTGCCATATGACTTTCTCTATATCCATCGTAGTATACTCACCGTTTTCATATACCACCCTGCCGTCTATCATGGTCAGGACCACATCACTGCCTGAAACAGAATACACCATATTGTTGACGATATCGTGAACAGGACGCATGTTTGGTGTGGAAATATCGAATACTGCAAGATCCGCTCTGTTTCCTTCATTCAGGACCCCGCAATCGTTCCTCTGCTGCGCCTTCGCTCCGCCTTCGGTAGCTGCGCGGAGCACCTGTTTCGGAGAAAGTGCCGAAGGATCGCGTCTTGCTATCTTGCTTCCTATAGCCAGGACTTTCATTTCTTCAGTGAAGTCCAGACTGTTGTTGCTGGCCACGCTGTCTGTACCGATGGCAAGGTTGACGCCATGTTCCAGTACACCGGCGGCGTCGCATATGCCGCTGGCCAGTTTCATATTGCTGACAGGATTCGTTGCGACTGTCACGCCCTTCTCCCTGAATATCTCAAGATCTTCATCTGTCGAATATACACAGTGCGCAGCCACTGCCGGCACATCGAACAGACCTGCCTTTTCAAGATAGGCCGCCGGAGTGAGACCGTGTCTCTCTTTGCATTCCTCGTGCTCCGAAAGAGTCTCGGATACATGGATCTGCATCACAGTATCGATACCTCTGGAATAATCAGCCAGAGCTTTTGCTGTTGCAAAGTCTGAAGTATACTCGGCATGGAGACTCATATCCGCCTTGAGCCGTCCTCCTGCAGTGCCGTGAAAATCCTCATAGAACTTCACCGCCTCTTTGAAGCTGGCCATGGTCACCGGATCCTGACCTGTGAAATTAGTCAGCGACCTGGCTATATTGGCCTTCGCTCCGCTTTCTATAACTGCTCTTGCCATATCGTCGCAGAAATAGTACATGTCGCTGGTGGACACTATACCATATCTGAAAGATTCTGCCATTGTCAGCATCGTTGCCCAGTATACGGCATCACTGTCCAGCTTGTCTTCGAACGGGAATATCTTTTTGTTCAGCCAGTCCTGAAGGGACATGTTTTCTCCGTACCCCCTCATCAGAGACATCGGCGAATGTCCGTGGGCGTTGTAGAACCCGCTCATGAGCAGCTTGCCTCTGCCGTCGTATACCCTTTCTCCATCGTCCTTCACAGGCATCGTGTCACCTATATAAGTTATCTTTGCTCCCGATACTCTGACACAGCAGTTTTCTTTCGAATCGAGATTTTCATCCAGAACAGTTATATTTTTAAAAATCATATATCCTCCTTGTCTTCCATCGCTATCACATCAGCGGCGCGATGAATCTCAGTATTTTACCCAGTATCCTGCCCACGAGGCTGTAATGCCTGCAGTCATCCAGCGTCATCTGCCTGCATTTTTCCAGCGTCTTTCTGAAATCCTCGTTTATATCATCTATCACAGGATTCTTCCAGATGTATGCTGCACATTCAAAATGCAGATACAGACTCCTGAAATCGAGGTTTATCGTTCCCACCACGACCTTTTCGTTATCACTTGAAAAGACTTTGGCATGGACGAACCCCGGCGTGTATTCATATATCTTCACGCCCTGACTGATGAGTTCCGCATAATGTGTCCTGGCCAGAAGATACGCGTACTTCTTGTCAGGTATATGCGGCAGTATCAGCCTTACAACGACGCCTCTCTGGGCAGCATACACCAGTGCATTCGTCATTTCCTCGTCCAGTATAAGATATGGCGTCATTATATCCACGTATTCCTTGGAATTGTTGATTATATCGAGATAGACCTTTTTTCCTACCTCTTCATTATCAAAAGGGCTGTCTCCGTACGGCACTATGTATCCGCCGTTCCTCATGGAAGGATCCGGTTCATGACCGAAGCGCATATATTTGTCATAGTCGGTCCTGGTATGCTCCGATATGTTCCACATCTGCAGGAACATTATCGTGAAACTGTTCACCGCTTCACCTTTGACCATTATGGCGGTATCTTTCCAGTGACCGAACCTCTCACGTCTGTTTATATATTCGTCTGCAAGGTTCACGCCGCCGGTGAACGCCACCCGGCCGTCGATGACCAGTATCTTCCTGTGGTCCCTGTTGTTCTGATGGGTGGACAGAAATGGCATCATAGGAGAAAACACACGACACTTTATTCCGAGCTTCTTCATCTGTTCCGGATAGTTCTTCGGCAGAAGCGACAGTGTACATGTACCGTCGTACATAAGACGCACCTCCACGCCCTCTCTCGCCTTCTGCACCAGGATATCAAGGATAGTATCCCACATCTCACCTCTGTCGATTATGAAATATTCAAGAAAAATGAATTCCTTCGCATCCCTGAGCTGACAGACCATTTCCCTGTACTTGTCGTCGCCCAGAGGGAAATACTTTACGCTGGCGTTATCGTAAACGGGATAATTGCCTTTCTCATATATATACCTGAAAAGTCCCAGCTCACGCCTGGACTCACTCCTTATCTTCAGGACCGTCTCTGACTTCGGTATCAGGTACTTGTTTTCCTCGATCAGCAGTTCGTTGATACGTCTCGATATATATCTTGATCCCGGCTGCAGTTTCGTGAAAATGTAAAAAGTCACCCCCATGACCGGAACTGCAAGTATGAATATTATCCACATCAGCTTGAAACTGGTGTTCTGTCTCGCATTGACCACATATATCAGCACCACTACTGACAGAAATCCCAGCGCGTAGTTCATTATGATGACTTTGTTGTCCAGTATGGCGAACCCTGCAAACAGTGCTGCAAGCTGTACCACCAGCAGGAATATAAGTATCGTCGTCCTTCCGAATATTATCTTCCAGAGCCCTCTGAATTTTCGCTTGATGTCCATATAAAACTTCCTCTTTATTTTCATTCTCCGGACAGCATCATCCTCCCATATCAGGATCATGCTGAAAAAAATCCCATTCATAAGATGGTAACATGAACAAAAGATAAATGTCAAATTCTTATCTGATAAATATTCGTATAAGTGCTGAAAACACTGGGTATATTTGAGTATTTTTTACAAACAATACTATCATCAAAAAATCAACACCGGAGGAAAATGGATGAAAGCAACGGGAATAGTGAGAAGAATAGACGACCTGGGCAGAGTTGTCGTGCCCAAGGAAATAAGAAAGGTCCTCAGGATAAGAGAAGGTGATCCTTTAGAAATATATACAGGCACGGCCGGAGAAGTCATACTCAAGAAATATTCTCCGATCAACGAACTGGGCCATATAGCCGAAGGCTTCGCTGAAACAGCGTCATCAGTACTGGGACTTCCTGTACTGGTTTCTGATACAGATCATTTCGTGGCGGTTTCCGGCACCAGGAAGAAGGATTACATGGATAAAAAGATCGATGATGATCTCGATCAGATAATCCAGAACAAAAGCAAGTACAAAGACGACGGCCGAATCGTGATACCTATCCTTACCAACGGCGACCCCATCGGCTCCGTTACCATACTGCCCGACAAGGATCACGGGATAAACGACACCGAGATAAAGGCAGCTGAACTTGGCGCAGGCTTCCTTGCAAGACAGATGGAAAACTGAACATCGCCGGATCCCCGGCACAGCAGAAAACGGCGGATATCCGCCGTTTTTGTCTGTCTCTGATCATTATATGTTCCTGTTGACCATATCCAGCATGTTCAGCATAGAATAATTTCTGTTGGCTTTCCTGCTTACACTCCTCGTCTGTACACGTCTGCAGAGCTTTTTGTCCCCGTATACCAGACCGATATAGACCAGTCCCACAGGTTTCTCAGGCGTGCCGCCTCCCGGTCCTGCAACTCCTGTGACCGATACGCATATATCACTGCCGCTGACTTTTTTCAGGCCCTCGGCCATTTCCATGGCAGTCTCTTCGCTTACTGCTCCGTATTTTTCGAGAGTCTCCGCCTTCACTCCCAGCTCCTGCATCTTGGCTTCATTGCTGTACGTCACAAGGCCTCTGTTGAAGCATGCCGAGATCCCCGGTATATCCGTCAGGGCCGCAGCGAACATTCCTCCTGTGCAGGATTCAGCACTTGAGATAGTCAGTCCTTTCTCCGTCAGTTTCCTGCATACCACCTGCACCAGTTCTTCATCATCGTAGCTGTATATATATTCTCCTATGCGTTCTTTCACCTTGTCCAGCATATCGTTCACAGCTTTTTCAGCTTCTTTCAGAGTCCGCCTCTTCGATGCGATCCGCAGGCATGCCTCCCCTTCCTTGGCGTAGGTCGCCAGTGTCGGATCCGTCTGTCCGTCGATAAGATCCAGCAGATCTGTTTCCAGCTTCGATTCACCGATGCCGAAAGTCCTTATCATCCTGTAGTATATCGCATCTTCAGACATGCTCTGCAGGAACGGAGCAACGCTCTTTTCGAACATACTGATCATCTCCCGCGGAGGTCCCGGCATGCATATTATATACTTGCCGTCCTTTTCCAGCGCGAATCCCGGGGCAGTCCCGGCATAGTTGTGGAATACTTTAGCTCTCGACGGCAGCACCGCCTGTTTTTTGTTGTTCTCAGTCATTTCACGACCCAGATTTTTAAAGTACTCCACGATATATTCAAGCTCTTCATCCACCATCACCAGCTCGTCGCCCATGATGCTGCATGCAACTTCCTTTGTCAGATCATCCTGTGTCGGCCCGAGGCCGCCTGTAGTCAGCACGATATCGCAATCCTTGAAAGCCAGCTCTATCATTTCCGCCACACGTTCCGGGTTGTCGCCTACTGTGTAGTGGTACATGACGTCGTGACCCATCAGATTCAGCTGTCTCGACAGATACACAGTGTTCGTATTGGTTATCTGTCCGAAAAGTATCTCAGTACCTACAGTCAGAATAGCTGTTCTCATATCATCCCTCTTTTCATAGATACAGCTGCTACATCGAAAACAGCTGTCTGTTCTTTATTATGTATTCAACACCTGATACGACTGTCATGATCAGTGCGATCCACATGAATACCATGGCTACCGGAGGATCTGACGGTATCAGTGAGAACGGCCAGTTGTCCAGTATCATCATAGGGATCGCTATCATCTGCGTCACAGTCTTGATCTTGCCTGTCATCCCTGCTGCGATGACTATACCCTGGGCTGCGGCCACCTGTCTCATGCCTGTTATGATGAATTCCCTTCCCAGGATCACCACCACCATCCAGCCTGCCACATCGCCTATCTCAACAAGACAGATCAGCGCCGACATTACAAGCAGCTTGTCCGCAAGGGGATCCATGAGCTTGCCGAAATTAGTGACAAGATTGTATTTTCTTGCTATCTTCCCGTCCAGCATATCTGTCAGCGACGCCAGTATAAAAATTATAACTGCGGCATATCTGTATCCCATCAGGAACACCACGATGAATACCGGGATGGCGAATATCCTGCCAAGCGTAAGTTTATTAGGTAGATTCATACTTATTCCTCCATTCTTCCGACCAGATCATAGTCGAATGCATCTGTGATCTTCACGTTCACCATGTCTCCCGGCTTCAGTTCCCTGTCGCTGCGGAAGATCACCGTGTTGTCTATTTCAGGAGCATCATACTGCGTCCTTCCGATATAAGCTCCGTCTTCATCCTTTTCATCGACGATCACTCTCATAGTATTGCCGGTTTTACTTTCATTTATTTCTCTGGAAATATCTATCTGCCGCCTCATGATGGCATCTGCCCGCGCCGCTTTGATGTCCTCGTCGATCTGACATTCCATGTCTCCGGCCGCAGTGCCTTCCTCCCTGGAATATGCAAAGACTCCAAGGCGTTCGAACCTCTGTGTTTCAACAAAGTCCACCAGCTCGTCGAAGTCCTCCTCCGTTTCCCCCG
>CAJJPZ010000039.1 GCA_905193765.1 uncultured Eubacterium sp. | reverse complement strand
ATATGGGTAAATCCACGTTGCTACAAACTGGAGGTCACTTCATATTGTCTCCTGTATATATGAAAAGGTCACAGTCCGATATCGTACTGATGTCCTCCGCAGATGGTTCATAGCTGTGAAGGTCGACACCATCATCCACAAGAAGAACAAGGTCAACATTGTCTGTCTGACTGCCGAGTATATTCTTCACCCAGTCATATTCCGGGAATATAGTAGTCACTATTTTTATCTTATTATCGCTTTCCGACGACTCCTTACTGCCACAGCCTGATGCCAATGCAACGATCAGCACTATGCATATAAAAAGTATGGCCGGCCTCATATATTTTTTTACACTTTTTCTTTTCATGACAAATAAACCTCCGATCATGTTCAAACATTTGAAAATCCGTACTTTAACGAAGCCGGTCGCTGTTCTCACTGTGATGAACAGCAGCTGGCTGTATCTGGGCATTAAAAAGCAGGAATGCAGCGGCAGCACCTGCCTGCAATACGACGATGCGTACAGCAAAAAGCAGACACGTCCGAGTCCATAGCCCCGGATCCCTGTCCTTCATGCTCAACGGTATTTCTGTTTGTATCAGTTCGAAAGTTTGACTTTTAAAGACACCGGTGTGCATACAGGCACGTCTCCTGCACACATACCAGAAAAAAGATCCTTCACCCATACAGTCACTGCAGCTGCAGCCACTGCGCATGATGCGAAGGAAACAGATTTGAGCGCACCTTCCAGCACGCTTATCTGACAGCAGATCGGACAGTCGTCTCCCACACAGTGATGACCGGTTTCAGATATGATGTAAAAAGATGCAAAGAGCATGACAAATACGACCATGGCTGCAAGCAGTCCGGTAAATATGCGGTTTTTCTTTGCCATACTGAACACCTCCGATCTTTGATCTGTCTGCCGTTATTATAACGACAGCCCGGGAATATGTCAACAAGCGAAATATCCCCGGCTCTGATCTATCTTATAAAATTAGTTTTACATCCCGCTTCAGCATCTGGAAGTCCGATGCCCGCATTTCTGCCTGCTTCGAAACATTTCATCATCCATGCCAGATTCCTGGCGAGGTTCCTCATAGTCTGCATACCCTCTCCGTCCTGCTCGACCTCACCCGGCACACGTCCGTGGGATATGTTCCAGTAGCTGGAGCTGACCACAGGCATCTGGGATATTCCGAAATACTTGTTCAGGGCATCCACCGAAGCAGTGGTCCCGGCTCTCCTTGCTACCGCCACAGCTGCGCCGGGCTTGAATCTGAAAGCAGCTCCGCCACTGTAGAACGCCCTGTCAAGAAATGACATTATCCTGCCGCTGGGATGTGCATAGTACACCGGAGTACCGAACACGAATCCGTCCGCTTCCTTTGCTTTTGAAATGAATTCATTCACTGCATCATCGTCAAAGACACAGCCATCTCCGCTGCATCCGCCGCATCCGATGCAGTCTCTGACCGGATCACCGCCGATCTGGAATATCTCATAGTCTATGCCTTCTTTTTTCAGCTGCATGCCTATCTCTTCGAGAGCTCTGTCAGTATTGCCCTTTGCCTTCGGGCTGCCGTTGAGCATAAGTACCTTCATTTTTCGTCCTCCTTTTTCTGATGATATACTTCCCCGCTGCATCGCTGCCAGATATAGTTCCGCTGCGCCATCGCCGAATGCAGCCGGTCTATCATATTATGCTGCCTGTAGCATAACACATCCGTATAAGGTGCTGCAATACGATCCGGCAGACTTTTTCACTTTACCGCAGCGCCTTTATATAGTGAATGCACGCCTGTACAATGATCGATAACTGTAGTATAATATTATGTTAAAATAAAACAGGAGCAATAATACATATGTCACTAAAATTCTGTTCTTTCGCCAGCGGCAGCAGCGGCAACTGCTACATGGTGAAAAACGACAAAACAGCATTACTTATAGACGCCGGGATCTCCGGCAAGCGGATATTCAGCGGTCTGGAGGAAACCGGCACGCCCTACGAAAGTGTACAGGGTCTGCTGATAACCCACGAACATGTCGATCATGTCAAGAGCATACCGATAGTAACGAAGAAGCTCCCCAATGTCCTGGCCTATGCCAATGAACGGACATGGGAAAACACGGAGCGTCCGGTAGCTGTGGAAAAGCGCAGATCTTTCCTCACCGGTGAGGATTTTGCTATCGGTGATCTCAGGATCAGATCTTTCAGCGTACCGCACGATGCTGCTGACCCGGTGGGATTTTCCATATATCATGACGGAAGGCAGATCAGCATCGTCACCGATGTGGGTCACATAACAGATGAGATCTTCGAGGAGATAACCTATGCCGATCTGCTGGTGCTGGAGGCCAACCACGAAAAAGAGATCCTGCTGATGGGCAGCTATCCCTACGCCCTCAAGCGTCGTATAATGGGGGATCACGGCCACCTGTCAAATGTATCGGCAGGGGAATGTCTCTGCTCTCTTGTAAAAGTGAAAAACAAAATGCGGCAGGTGATACTGGGACATCTCAGCAAGGAGAACAACGACCCGTCGGTGGCCATGCTGGCGGTGCGCAACACACTCATCGAACAGAACATCATACCGGGCAAAGGCATAACGCTGGATGTGGCTATGCGTGACTGCTGCAGCCGGATCTATCAGGTGTGAGATGTGCAGTTCTCCGGCAGATCCGCTTTCATCAGATCCGGGATGGACATAATACTTATATACCATTTATGTCCCCTGCAAAGTCCCGGCGGACGGTATCTGCTGTTCAGGATCTCTCCGGACGCCGACGCTGTCAGGCATATCCGACACCATATGCTGCTGACGGGCATCAGTGAACACCGCTCGAATTTTATCATAAAGAAAGGTACGATATGAATATAACTGTACTGGCAGTCGGAAAACTCAAAGAAAAATACTGGACCGACGCCATAAAAGAATACTCCAGGCGCATCAGCAGATACGCTTCTCTCAACATCATCGAACTCAAGGAAAGTCTGCTGCGTGGCAATCCATCGGCAGCTGACGAGGAGGCTGTAAAAGTCGCTGAGGGTCGTGAGATCCTCAGCAAAATAAAAAAGACTGACTATGTCATCACACTGGAGATCGCAGGCAAAGCCCTTTCCTCGGAAAAGCTGGCAGAGAAGATCGAAACCCTCGGCATCGACGGTATCTCCGATATCGTATTCGTCATCGGCGGTTCACTGGGACTTTCCGTCGAAGTCAGCCGGCGGGCAGATTTCAAGCTCTCATTCTCAGCGATGACCTTCCCCCATCAGATGATGCGGGTGATACTGCTGGAACAGATCTACAGAAGTTTCAAGATAATAAGACACGAAGCCTACCATAAGTAGGCTTTTTTTATTATGTAGGAAATATCGTTCTCGATATTTCCGGAATATCAACAAAAGTTTCATATGATAATACGTGGCGAAGCCACTTTTGTTCTACAGGAAATATCAACGCTCGCTTCGCTTGAAGGCTTGCGGATTTTCCCAGAGAGCGAAGCGATCTGCATGGAAAATGCGACAGCAGGGAACGAAGCGAGTCGGAGCACCGAAGGTGCGTTGCGGATTTCCCCGGCTTCAGCCGGTTCGAAAAATGCGACAGCAGGGGGCGCAGCAAGTCGGAGCACTGAAAGTGCGTTGCATGCACCGCAGTACTTTAGCGCGTACCTTTCTGCCCCAGGCTATGCCTGGCCCGACAGAACGGACAACAAACAGGCATCAGCCTGTTGGAGCGTAAGCGTTGGTGGTGTACTGTTTGATTTGGATGAAACCTACTGCGAGATCTGTGTACGATCAACGCCCGGACTTTCCCAGAAGACCATCGAGAAAACGCAGGGCTGCCGGAAGCGTATGCCTGCTGCGGATATCCGGACTGCCACCTGACAGCATCAACCAAAGCATCTGGTTTATCAGCAGCCCGTTTGCCAATGGTAGGGTTTTTGAAAGGCTTCGCAGCAAAACCTACTCTGCCGCAGGATAGTTAAAAGAGCAGGCTGCCGGCTGGTGTCCGATGGTAGAGTTTCCGGCTGTTCTGACGTACAAATCCTACTCTGTCCGCCGCTTCATATGGTTCAGACGGCTATGCAGCGGTATATGTACGACCAGAATGTAGCCGAAGGGTAGGTTTCTCACAGAAAAATCCCTGAAACTCTACCACCCGCAGTGCTCGGCAAAGTCCGTGATCCGCATTGGCTGATGATTAGTAGATTTTTTGCAAAAAAGGCCCGAAAACTCTACCATTGCAATTCGGCATGCTGTATAACTCACGCCTGTTGACATGCCGATCGGCACACCAGAACATAACAATCGTGCTACCTTCGACATGCCGCCCGACACGTCAGAGCATCCAATCGTGCTTCCCTGCGGTCTGCCGACCGGCGCACCAAAGCATCCACTTGTGTTGCCCTGCTAACGAAAAGGCCTGGATCCGTAACTCCTCTGTCGGTCAGCATCCCGCTGCCTGCTGCGCAATCTCTCTCACTGCTTTAGCGGTCATGCGGATATCGCGCTCCGTATTGTAGACGCCGGGACAGACCCTGATGCAGCCGGTGGATCCGGTACCGATAGTATCGTGAGCCATGCCGCTGCAGTGGAACCCGGCCCGGACTGCGATACCGTACCTGTCGTTAAGGATCGCGGCCGCCTCCTCGCAGTCGATGCCGCGGATGTTGAATGCCGCTATTCCCACTTTCCCGGCAGGATCCTCCGGCCCGTAAAATATCACCGCTGCATCGTGTCTGGGATCGCTGCGCTGACAGTCACATCCGTATGCGTCACCGGTGACGAACTCATCCGCACATTCTCCCGTCTTCCTGTCGATTCGTGTATTGCCATAGGACGATATGTCACAAAGATCCTGATGCAGCAGTGCTGTCAGCTTCTGCTCGTGGGCTTCGACTGCCTTTATCCCGATCTTGTTCAGCAGTCTGACAGAAGCACCCAGTCCGATGATCCCCGGCGCGTTCAGTGTACCTGCCTCGTATCCATCCGGAAAGTCCAGGGGCTGAACCATATCCCTGGAACGACTGCCGGTACCGCCCTCGTTCAGCGGCTTCAGCGCCAGTCCTTCCCGGGCATACAGCAGCCCTGTGCCCTGAGGCCCCAGCAGACCTTTGTGCCCGGGAGCTGCCAGCATGTCGATATGCTGGCGCTTCACGTCGATATCCATATGTCCCAGCCCCTGAGCTCCATCCACGAGAAAAACTATGCCGTTCCTTATCGCGATCCTGCCGATTTTCTCAAGGGGCATCTTCGTACCGGTGACATTGGAGGCTGCCGTTACAGCGATCAGTTTCGTGTCCGGCCTCAAAGCCCGGCGTATGTCTTCCGGATCCAGGCTACCATCCGCTGCACATCCCACCACCGAGACCCTGACACCTTTCCGTTCAAGACTTTTCAGAGGACGCATCATGGAATTATGCTCCATCGATGACGTTATGACATGGTCACCTTCGCGGAGCAGACCTTTCAGCGCCAGATTGAGACTCTCGGTGCAGTTTTTCGTGAAAATTATACGCTCAGGTTTCTCCGTCCCGATGAGCCGGGCTATCTCCTGCCTCACTTTGGATATCTCCCCTGCAGTTTTTACCGCCATCGAATGTCCCGACCGGCCGGGATTGGCGCAGTAACCGGTCATCGCCTCAGCCATCGCATCCACCATTTCTCCAGGTTTCGGGAACGACGTCGCGCCGTTATCCAGATAAATCATACATACCTCCCGCCCCCGCCGGGGCATCCTCATGGAAATTCTCACTGCAGGCTCGCCGCTGCAGACGGCAGGTTTCCAGCACCCGCATAAAAATACAGGCCGAAAATCATCAGCCTGTATATAATATGCTGTATCGATGTTATTGGTGAAAAAGCTCCACATCTGTATCGCTTATATCCTCCACTTCCGGTCCAATATCTTTGCCAGCAGGGAGCGTTTCACTGTTATGGCTTTCTCGGGGCACATTTCCTGGCAGCAGTAGCATTTGATGCATCTGCTGTAGTCGTAGACCGCTTTGTGGTTCACGAGTTTCACTGCTTTATGATCGACGGGGCAGGCGCTGACACACATGCCGCATCCGATGCAGCAGTCTGCAATGACTACGGGTTTCTTTTCCAGGATCGGCGCCAGGAACCTGGCGGCTCCCACGATGCCTTTGTAGTCCCTGCCTCGCTGGACGTTGAAACTGCTGCGGCCGTATTCTGCTACGGCTTCCGCCGGTGTCATCCTGCCTGACGTGGTGACTACGGTTATATTTTGCATAGTTCCCACACCCTTTTCCATGCCGCTGACGTTCGTCGGCACCAGCTTCGGATCGAGATATACCAGATGGCTGAAGACAGTGTCCAGCGCCACGGGGTCCTTTGATACCAGTATGACATCCATCTGCGTCGGCGTGCCTGATCCAGGGCCGTTGCCCTCCATGGCTGTGACGCCGTCCATGATGTGTAGCACCGGCCTCACGAGGTCATTGAGATCTGCGATCATCCTTGCAAAGGTCTCAGCTGTGGCGAATCTGGCGTGGGATGCACCTTTGTTGAAGCCGTATACACAACCGAAGGTGTTCTTCACGGCTCCGGTTATACGTTCCAGCTGATGGGTCTTCATTTTGCATATATCGACTACGCCATCGGCCCGGGCTATCTCATTGCACAGGACGAATCTTGTTTCTGCCCGGCCTTCCGGGAACCGGACTTCCGTGCCGTGTTCAAAATCTCCAAAGGGGATCCCAAGTCTGTCTGCCGGTCCACTGAGCCCACATTCCTCTGCTATCTTCTCAGGAGCCAGTCGCGACGGCCCAGGTGAATCTCCGTAACACAGTTCACTGAAACCTGCTTCCTGCAGAAGCCTGCCTGCTGCTTCGAATACCGCAGGATGTGTAGTGCATGCCTTCTCCGGGTCAGCTTTGGTCAGCAGATTGGGCTTCAGTACGATATGACTGTCTTTCGGGAGCCCGATGAGATTTTCCATGCCGCCAAGAAGTTCCACCGCCGCTGAGACTGCCTGATACACCTCTGCCCTGTCATAGCTTTCGCACTTCACGAGTGCGACTTCGGCATGTTCGTCTGACCTCGCATCATGCACACTGCTCGACCTGCCGGTTGCATGACTGTCATGCCGTCCGCCCGTGCCGGATCTGCAGCTCAGCTCCGTCTCGGTGCTGCTGCACGGATGACAGCTACAGTCGGAAGCTTCGCTGTACCCTGCATTTTCTTCTGCAGCGTACGGCGCGCATCCTGGCTTGTCTTCACGACCCGCCGTTCCGCATGCCCCCTCGGATCCATCATATACAAAAGAAGTCCCGCGATCATCGCGAAACTCCATATCATCATTTTTCATATCTTTTTTCTTCATATAATATACCTCCCGGTCAGGTTCCCACGCACAGCATATTCCCTCCTCCGTGCCTGAGTCATTCTGCAGCGGCTCTCCCGGCAATGCATATAGCGCCTCTCCATGATTTACACGGATACCGCTGCTGATGGTAGAGTTTCCGGGGCTTTTCGCAGAAAAGCCTACGCTTGCTCCGTAAGCATGAGCTCACGGTCATTGCACAGGACGTCAATGGTAGGGTTTTTGAAGTTTATTTCAGGAGAACCTACCCGTCTGCTGAAAATCCGGCAGTTATCTCTGCTGTTTTTCAGATTTTGCGACCATAACTGACGCCAACGGTATATTTTCCGATTTTTAGACTGAAAAACTCTACTTCTGGCACAGGCCCACTTCAATCGGCGGCGGCTTTGATCTCGTATGGTAGGTTTTCCTGAAACTTTCACGCAAAACTCTACCACTATATATCATACCTCCCGCAGACAACCTGATCCACTCGGAGACCTGTCCCCGGATCTGTGGCTCTACGGACAGCAGGTTGCAGCACTGCCACTGGCGGTTCACTGCCGAAGATACCGCCTGCTCCCTGCGCTAATGACTCTCTATGCCTGTCCCGCTGATCGGTATCGTATCGCCCAGGAATGTCGGATCCGGTTTCACTATCCATTTGGCGAGATCCTTGTCTCTGGCCAGGACTTCCCTGAATTCCCGGTAATTCTGACCTCTGTAGACAGCCTGGTCTGCTGCTGCTCCCAGCGAATCGATTCCCATGCGCTCGCAACCGTACAGCGCCCTGTACAGATGATAACGCTGAGTCACCACGATCATGCTATCCACCTCGAAGATGTATTTCGCCCTGTAGACCGACTCGTATGTGGAAAACCCGGCATGGTCGAGGAAGATGTCTTCGGACTTCACGCCTGCCTCCTCGGCGTATTTTTTCATGCCTTCCACCTCGTTGTACGCCACCTGGCCGTTATCCCCTGACAGCAGCAGCTTCGGGGCTACGCCTTTCTTGTAAAGCTCGATGCCCACATCGAGCCTGTCCTTCAGCATCAGGCTCGGAGTCCCGTCCGCATGCACCGATGCGCCCAGGACCATGATGCAGTCGGGCTTTATTGCCTTGAGGTCGCTGACTTCCTGTGCTGTTATGCTGTCATCCGCAGAGCTGATCTCCGCAGCTATTTTGTTTTCGGTTTTCTTTATCACAAATAAATTGGCTCCCAGGACTGCGATGATCACTATTATTATGATGTTCACGACGATCAGCAGCAGTCTGGCTGCAAGCCCTCTCTTCTTTTTTTCTTTCTTCATAATGTCTTCATTATATACGTTTTTTATGATAGTTTAAAGAAATATCGCGATTTTATTGTTTTTGTTTACAAAAATAAAATTATTTTAAAGTTATTGTTGACAACTAACAATTCCAGGACTATATTATTATTGGGAAAGAAATATATCATCTGATATTGCTGTGCTGTCATCAGGACTGCCCCACAGACGGTGAACCGCCGGAGAGACTTTGCACACGAACGATAATGTGAATACAAAAATCAAAATATATAAGGAGAACTGTTATGGACTACAATTTTAAAATCGAAAGAACAAAGAATCCTAAAGCTAAACCTGATCCAGACACGCTGGTGTTCGGACAGAATTTCACTGACCACATGTTTGTAATGGACTACAATGAAGGCCAGGGCTGGCATGACGGCAGGATCGTGCCTTACGGACCGATCACACTTGAGCCGAGTGCACTGGTTCTCCACTATGCGCAGGCGATGTTCGAGGGACTGAAGGCGTACAAGACCGCTGACGGCAGAGTGCTCCTCTTCAGACCTGACATGAACGCCAAGAGGACCAACAACACCAATGACAGACTCTGCATCCCTGAGATCGACGAGGATCTCTACGTTGAGGCCATCAAGGCTCTCGTAAAGGTGGATGCTGACTGGATCCCGCAGAAAGAAGGGACTTCACTTTATATAAGACCGTTCATCTTCGCCGATGAAGCGTGCCTGGGCGTGAGACGTTCGTCGTCATACAAATTCATGATCATACTCAGTCCTGTAGGTCCTTACTACGAGGGCGGTCTGGCTCCTACTAAGCTCTATGTCGAAGACGTTTATTTTATAGCTGCTGCCGGCGGTACAGGAGAAGCAAAATGCGGCGGAAACTACGCAGGCAGCCTGAAGGCTCAGGAGATTGCTCACCAGCAGGGATTCGAACAGATCCTGTGGCTGGATGGCAATGAAAAGAAATATGTCGAAGAGATCGGTACTTCCAACGCGTTCTTCATGCTGGGTGACGAGATCGTTACAGCTCCGCTGGACGGCACTATCCTCCCGGGAATCACAAGGAACTCGGTAATACAGCTCCTTAAAAAGAAAGGTTACAACATCGTCGAGAGAAGACTGACAATCGACGAGATCGTAGAAGCCTACAAGAAAGGCGATTTCAAGGAAATGTTCGCGTCCGGAACAGCTGCTGTAATCTCACCTGTAGGCGAACTGAAATACAAGGATACCGACATGATCATCAACAATGGTGAGATCGGTCCTGTGGCTCAGGAAATGTACGACACTATCTACGGCATCCAGACAGGCAAGATCGCTGATGATATGGGCTGGACCGTTGAAGTGAAATAACAAGTCAACTTCCTTAAATTTAATATAGTGCTTTGCTGAAAAGACCGCAAACAGGCTGTATGCTGCAGCTGTCCTGCGGTCTTTTGCGTTGCGGGATATCATGACCTGTTTCCGGAGCAAGCGGCCGTCTGCTGTACTGTATGCCTTCACCTTTTGTAGTAGTAAATCTTCTTAGCCTGCCTGGTGTTCCTGAAGCTTGTAGTCCTGCCGCTCTGCTTAATATGAAAACCGCCGGCAGGTGCGCTGTGTGCTGCACGCTGCCGGCGGCTCTCTGTTGAGGAAATTTTTATATCAAATCGAGGCTTATGATATAAACTTTACATGAACACCCTGCCATCAGAGGCTGCTGACGTATTCGTTCATAGGTTTCGTGAGGTAGTGGTTAACAGGCATCTTCTCTGTAGTGACGTAGCCCGGTTCCGAGTCTATCAGCATCGGGATCCTGTTCACCAGCGTGGCACATGTCAGCTCCACTGTTGCCGGACGGTTGACGATGACCGTGGTTTCAGGCTCGCCTTCAAAGGTCCACTCGTTCCTGTCGAAATCCTCCGGCCCGTAGACGAATCCCTGGCACTGTGTTTCCAGTGTGATGCCTTCCTCAGTCTCCGTCGTCACCACGGCTGCCATGCCGGTGGCGTCACCTGCCTTTACTGTCATTCCCAGCGTTTCGGATTTCAGGTCGCCGTCATGTGTCATCGGAACACACTTCTGGGTCTGCGAGATAATGTGGAGGTCGAGCTGGCTGCAGAGCCATCCGTTCTGATTCCACATATATGACGGCACGACCTTTCCATCCTTTATTGCTTCAACAGTAGATCTATAGTCGAGATCGTTGTACATCCCGATCTCTTTTTCAAAACGTTCTATGGTCAGCCCTGCGCCGTGGCCTTCCGCCAGTGCTATGCCGTAGTCCTCGACGTTGTAGCTGCTGATGCCGGTTATCTTCTTTATCCTGTGCATCGAACCTGCCAGCGTGGTGATCAGGCTGCCCCAGTACATATCCGGATATCCGCTGCCGCAGAGGGTGCAACCGCCTGCTTTAGCCAGCTCATCCAGTTCTTTCGTTATGTCGTATGATGAATTCCACGGATACAGCGACTCCTCGCAGGTGCTTATAGCATTGACGCCGTTCTTCGCGCAAACTGCAAATGCGGGCTTCAGCTCCTCCATGGTGGATCTTGTGGCTATGACGCATACATCAGGCTTCGTTTCCGCCAGTATGCGGTCGGCATCCTCCGCCCTGCTTATCTTCACGCCTGTGGCACCTCCGCCGATGATGTCTCCGACGTCCTTTCCTTCAAGAGCAGGAGCCATGTCGAAGGCGGCCACCAGCTCTCCGCCGTGTTCGATGACATATCTCATGAGATACACGCTCATTTTACCGCAACCGTACTGCGCTACTCTTATCTTTCTCTCCATATTAATACCTCCTTGACACATCCATATCCTGTATTATCGTCATACTTCCCTTTTCGTATTCAGTATAAACTTTATACCTGGTATAAAGTCAATGGGCAATATTTGTTTTTTTGCCTGTTTTTCTGCGGTCATATGCAGTTCAGTTGGGCGTTCGATGGGGCTTTCAATGTGGTGTTCGACAGGATTCGACAGGATTCGACAGCACTGGATTTATTTTGTGGTAATACCTCCCATGCCGTGGTATACTGTAGCAAACAAAGGCAATGCGGCGCATGAAGACCGCTGCATGCCAATACGGTATTCCATCCACAGCAGCATCAGATGCAGACAGGGGGAGAATAAACATGAACGACGATTATCTCACCATCGGCCAGATGGCCGAACTGAACCACGTATCCTCGCAGACGCTGAGACTTTACGACAAGAAGGGTCTCCTGAGTCCTGCCTACCAGGGGGAAAGCAACGGCTACCGCTACTACCATGTGGACCAGTGCGAACGGCTGGATTTCATACATACCATGAAGCTCTGCGGTATGAGTCTCGAACAGATCAGGCAGCATCTCAACGAGGCTTCAGTGGATGAGCTGTGCGCGCTGCTGTCGGAGCAGGAGCGCAGACTGAGCCGCGAGATCGATGAGCTTACAGGCAATCTCTGCACGATACGCCGTTTCACATCCAACCTCAACCGTATGAAGGCGCTGCCGCCGAAGGGCGAGATCATCCTGGAGTACATGCCGTCCCGACGCATCGATACCTTCAGGACCGATATAGATTTCTTTGAAAAGGGTTATTCCGGATACGAGATCATGCTGCGGGAGTTCAAGTCCCACATGATCGAGAACGATCTGCCACTGTCCTATTTCTTCAATGCAGGCACTCTCATCGAGCAGAAGGATTTCGAGGAGCAGAACTACTGCGCCCGGACGGTGTTCATCTTTGTGGACGACAATTATCCCGAAAGCAGCAGCCAGCGGATCATGCCCGAGAGCATGTATATGACGGTCTATGCTGACGATACCACACAGGAGCATGTGCATGCCCGCAGGATGTTCACGGAAATGGAGCGTATGGGCTACTGTGCTGACGGGGATTACCTGTGCGAAGTGATATCTCATATATCGTCAATACGCGATCACAAGCGTTTCATCACATATAAACTGCAGATACCGGTCCGGCGCAAGTAGCCGCTACCTGCAGATACATACAACCCCGGCAGGATCCCAGTTATTCCGTAAAGTATCGAAAACGGATCTTTTTTCTGACTGGAACAATCCCACGAAAAAAAGCGGCGGTCACATCAGGATCTTATCTGATGCGACCGCCGCTTCGATCATATTTTACGTTATATGGTCCCGTAACTGACGCATTAACGGATCTTGACCGTTAATGCGCACAGCTCTTTCTGTTTTTCTGTCATGTCAGGATCTGGTTGTCAGATCACTGATTTCTGTCAGATACCGATATCTGCCTGACTAGAGTCTTCTGGTCTCGCGTCTGCCGAATATGATCCATGCAGCTGCTGCAAGTGCTGCGGCCATGAGGCCTGCCAGCAGCCAGATCCACGGAAGTCCGCTGTCGCCTGTCTCAGGCACCTTAGGCTGTTCATAGCTGTTGGTGAATGTGACTGATGCCATGCTGTCTTCAGCACTTACTGTCACTTTGCCACCCTTTACAGATGCCTTGTATTTGAGGCCTGAAACCTTATCAACAGGTGTACCGTCTTTAGTTACTTCAGTGATATAATATGTCGCTGTACCGTCTTCATGGTATGGCACCTTGAAATCGAAAAATGCTGAACTTTCATTTTCAAGTACGAGCGGTATTATATACGCACCTTCTTCATCGGCCAGAAGTGTCGTATGGTCTTTATCCACGAATACTCCGGCATAATAGATGTCATTGACCTTGTATTCTTTGCCTTTGAGCAGTGTCTCCTTTGTTACAGTTATCGTTGCCGGGTTCTCTTCATAATACTTCTTCTTGTCGAAAGTATTGGTGATGTCCATACCATCGAAAACTGCATCATAGTATTCCACGAAAGCTTCATCTACTGAGTATTCGTAAAGGTTTCCTTCAGCATCGAACTCAGGCAGATCCTTGAAGGTATATGCCCAGTCTGTGTCTTTGCTGGCGTGCACTGCGTATGTGTTCTCCTGTGCATCTCTGTAGTCCTCTCCGTTCTGCTTGAGGAAAACTGTGATATCGTCAGGTCTCTGCTTGTGCTTGTCATTGTCATCGACCCATGTTTTCTTGCCTGATACGTCGATTTTGTTGTCGAATACGTTGGCAACTTTCAGGTCAGCGTCATGGTCTTTGACTGTCAGTGATACTTCACTGCCGCTCTGACCGAATTCCGGTGTATATCTGAAGCCTTCACCTACAGGAACGCCGTCTTTATCTGTCTCTGCAAGGTAGTACTTGACAGGTTCTTTGATGGTGCCTGTCGGTACGCCCTTGAATGTCACTGTTCCGCTGGCTTCGTTCTTCAGTTCGAGCTTCTCTATGCCGATCTCTGTCTCTGTGCCGTCCTCCGACTTCATCGTTGCTCTCTTCGTAAGCTCTTTGTCGCTGAACAGTGCAAAGTAGAATGTGTCGGTCACTTTCTGAGGTGCATATTCATTATCGACCTTCACTGCAACAGCCTTGTCTACAGTGATGTCTCCTGTCCATGAGAACAGCTCCTCGTTTATGCTGTTTATGATGTTTATCTGGTTAGCATCTTTGTTCACTACTTCGTACTCAGGTTCGAGATAGTTGTCTACAGGCGTTTCTTCGACTGTATATTCTATCTTCTTGCCGTCGTTGTACAGAGGCAGATCGCTGAAGCTGTACTTCCAGCCGGAAGCCTCAGTAGCTTCTGTTGTCTTGTCGGTCTTCTCTCCGTTCGCAAGCAGCGTGATCTTCACTGAATCAGGTCTGAGCTTGAAGTTGTCATCCTTGTCTTTCCAGATCTTCTCACCGCTGATGTCGATCTTCGGAGTAACGCTTGTGGTGTTGGAATCTATCTCAGGCTTGTCGCCGACTTTGATAACTGCTGTATTATCTACAGTTTTCTCTGCGTCCTTTGTCACTTTCACAGTGAATGTCTTTTCGACTTTGGATCCGGCGGCAACTGCCACGTTCTCCCACTTCACTGTAGTGATTCCGTCCTTAGTTTCCACAACAGCGCCTTCGTCACCTGATACGTATTCCTGACCCTTTGTCAGCGTATCCTTTATCGTTGCTGTCACAGCTTCCTTCGAAGCGTTGGTCCAGCTGATAGTGTAGGTAAGTTCCTGTCCGACCTTGATCTCGCTCTTGTCGTTCGCACCCTTCACAGTCTTTATCGGCCTGGAGTTTGTGATGTCATATCTGTCTATGGTCGTGATATATCCATCAGCACCCAGTTCCCTGACTGTGTATCTGTATACGTGACCGTCTGTGAGATCGTATTTGTCCAGATCCTTGAACTCGTATTTGTTGTCGCTGCCGATCTTCACCGGATCGCCGAATTTTTCACCGTCTCTGTAAAGCTGTACGCTTACTTCCGGTCTCTCTGTTCCATCAGCGTCGATCCATGTCTTGGTTCCCTTGACGTCAATCTTTTCCTGTTTGATGGTGTTCGTGATGTTGTTCGGTTTTTCCTTATCGTATGATGTAGTGTATCCATCTACAGTCTTTTCCTTCACTGTGTAGTTGTACTCGCTGCCGTTAGTGGCATACTTTTCAAGGTCTGTGAATTCGTAGTCTGTAGTTCCATCTGCCAGTTCTATCGACTTGACGAAAGTCTTGTCGATGCCGTCAGCTTCTCTGTAAAGTTCAATGGTGATAGTCGGGTGTGTCGTTCCTTCCGGATCGATCCATGTCTTGGTTCCCTTGACATTCACCTTGTCGCCGCCTGTGTAGCTGTTGATCACAGTGTTGTCACCATACTCGGTGGTGTAGCCGTCGATCTTTTCTTCTCTCACACTGTATACATATTCGCTTCCATCGGTCCTGTACTTCTTAAGGCCTTTGAATACGTGCTTCCAGTTGTTGTCCTTTGTCAGCTCGACTGTCTGGTCTGTTGCCTTGCCATCCTGATAAAGCGTTACCTTTACCTTTGCAGGCAGCGGATCATTATTATCTACTCCTGTCCACTTCTTCTCTACAGGGTAAGTTTTATCGCCACCTGTGTAGGTGTTAGTGAGTTCATATTTCTTGTCGCCTTCACCCTGCTTAACAGTATATCCGTTCGGAACGTTCTCTTTTACAGTGTATACATACGGTTTGCCCTTCGGATCCAGCTTGTCGAGTCCGTCGAAGCTGTATGATGTTGCACCGTCTTTTATCACTGTCGATGCGATCTTTGTTCCGTTCTGATACAGATCTACTGTAACTTCCGGGAATTTATTGCTGTCGCCTGTGTTTACCCATTTCTTGACGCCGTTTATCGATACTGTTCCCGGCGTGTATGTGTTAGTAAAGTCATTGCCGTTCTGTTCGCTCACATAACCTTCAGGTACTACTTCACTTACAGCATACTCGAATTTCTTGCCGTCTGTATTGTATTCAGGCAGTCCCTTGAATTCGTAGTCTTCCTTACCTTCAGTCAGCGTCGTTCTGTCATATTCCGTTCCGTTCTGTGAAAGAATTATTGTAACGTCCGGATAGTCTTTTTTATCAAGTCCGGATGGCATTCCCAGCCAGGTCTTTGTTCCACTGATGCTTATTTCCTTACCGCCGGTATATGTGTTTTCGAAGTTGTTGCCTTCCTGCTTGCTCGTGTAGCCTGCAGGTGTAACTTCCTCTA
>CAJJPZ010000038.1 GCA_905193765.1 uncultured Eubacterium sp. | reverse complement strand
CATACCATGGCAGTATTTTTTGACCATATTATAGGTTATACCGGTATCATTTGCCAGCTGCGTCATCGTGATGCCGTTATCATCAAGAACGCTCTTCAGTTTTTCAGCAAATGCATTGTCTTTTTTTATCTTTGATTCTTTCATTCATTCATCTCCTGCATTTCAATATAATTATAATTCACTATTTTTTATTATATTCTACACCATTTCGTTGTTCAAGTCAATTATAATTCACCGGTTCAATTATTTTTGATAAATCATCTTTTTGTATTTCTTTTCAAAATTACTATAAAAAAACATATATTATTTTGATTTTTTTATTGACATCAAACAAAAAAACGTATACACTCGATATATAAAGTTGATAGAGGCGCGGTAGATATCAGTAACCGGTTCGAGACGGCAGTCAGTGAGGCCGGAGAAAGGAGATACCGCCGAAGGATCCGGTCAGGCATGACGGATTTCTGGTATACAGTAACAAGAGGCTGTGTACTCCTGCCCTATTCATTAGGCAGAGGCGCTATCGATCCAGCATGAAAGGCTATGTTTATGTTGCATCGGTAGGATGCAACTTTTTTTTACGAAAATCATTTACAAGGGAAATTTCTAAGGAGGAAATGAAACATGGCATTATTTACAGGATGCGGAGTAGCTATCGCAACTCCATTCAACGAAGACGGTTCAGTTGATTTTGAGGCTTACAGAGATCTGATAAACTGGCAGATCGACGAAGGTATCGATGCTATCATCGCATGTGGTACTTCCGGAGAAGCTTCGACACTCGATGACGAAGAACACATAGAAACCATCAGGTTCTGTGTCGATGTCGCTGCAGGAAGAGTTCCTGTTATCGGCGGTGCCGGAAGCAACGACACAAGACACGGCATCAACCTGGCTAAAAGAATCGAGGCAACAGGTGTTGACGGCCTGCTGCTGGTAACACCTTATTACAACAAATGCTCACAGCAGGGACTCATAGAGCACTACACTGCAACAGCCGATGCAGTATCCATCCCATGCATACTCTATTCAGTAAAAGGACGTACAGGCGTGAACATCGCACCTGAGACAGTTGCAAAGCTTGCCGAGCACCCTAACATCGTAGCTATCAAGGAAGCAAGCGGAGATATCGCACAGGTTGCTGAGATCTGCAGACTGGTACCTGATGACTTCGCCGTATATTCCGGAAACGACGACATGGTCGTTCCTCTCCTGGCTCTGGGCGGCGTAGGATACATATCAGTCATCGCCAACATCATGCCTAAGGAATCCGTTGAAATGTCAAGGAGCTTCCTGGACGGCAATATTGAGAGAGCAAGAGAGCTGCAGCTTTCAATGAAGCCTATCATCGACGCTATGTTCGCTGATGTCAACCCTATCCCGGTAAAAGTAGCTCTGACAAAGATGAACAAAATGAAACCTTATTTCAGACTTCCGCTCTGCCCTCCTTCAGCTGAAGTAGATCAGAGGATCGAAGCTGAAATGAAAAAAATGAATCTTATCTGATTCCTGTAAGAAAATAAATATTTATATATAATTCCGGCGGATGACATGTCATCCGCCGTTTTATGTAAACTTTTCTTTTTTATATGTTCAAGATTTTTCAACAAGTGCATAGAGCTTGTAAATCAAGGACTCCGGAAGTTTTCCACACGATTTTCTCGATTGTATACAATTTTATCCCAAGTATGCTGTGGATAACTATTTTTTTACAATTGGCTTATTTTCAACATTTCTTTGTGTCAAGTATAAATTTTTGCACCACGTTTTCCACAGTTGTCTAAACAACATTCAGACCAACAAGGAAAATACCTGCGAGACTGTAATATATCACAACTGCCACCAGATCGTTGACAGTCGTGATCAGCGGTCCGGATGCAACAGCCGGATCCACCTTTATCTTGTGGAAGAACATCGGGATCACTGCTCCCGTAAGACTTGCCACCATCATAGCCACCACAAGCGACGTGCCTACACAGCCTGCCACCGCGAATCCATACCCCAGAGTCGTGCTTTTGGCAAGCCAGAGATATATCGCTACGCACAGTGAGGTCAGCACGCCCAGGGAAAGGCCGCTGACAAGCCCGACACGCATTTCCTTCAGCACGAATCCGAGCTTTTCCCTGCCGGATATGTCCTCATCCATCAGTACCCTGATGGTCACCGCCAGAGACTGTGTACCTGCATCCCCCGCCATATCAAGTACAAGTGACTGAAAGCATACTACTATTGCAACTTTAGCAACTATACCTTCAAACATGCCTACTACACTGGATACACACAATCCCAGCCCCAGCAGTAGCACAAGCCATGGAAGCCTCTTTTTCATGCTTTCCCCCAGCTTCTCGTTGAGATCCTCCTCTGCTGTCAGACCGCCCAGTCTGGCGTAGTCTTCACCCATTTCATCATCTACCGCCTCAACGACGTCGTCTGCAGTTATGGCGCCTATCAGCTTATTCTTGTCATCTACTACCGGAATCGAATCCTCTGCATAATCCTTGAGCTTTTCTATGATGTCACTGACTTTATCTTTAGCATTCACACTTGGATAGTTGCTGCTTATAATCTCACCTAAAGGTGTATATTCCCTTGCTATTATCAGTTTTCTCAGATCTATCGCACCAGCATATCTGCCATCATTTGTAACATAAATAGTATTTATATTATCATTTTCACCAGCCTGATGCACCAGAGAATTCATTGCCTGCTTAACGGTATATGTTTCCGGTATCGATACGAAGTCATTGGTCATCAGACTTCCCGCTTCATCTTCACTGAAGGATCTGATCAGCTGGATATCGTCTGAAACATCCTTGTCCATCAGTGAGATCAGTTTGTTCTGCAGAGATTCATCCTTCACCGATTCGAGAGCATCGATAGCATCGTCCGCATCCATGCATTCCAGCACAGACACTGCCTGTTCTACAGTCATATCTCCTGCGTATATGGAAAAATCATCAACATACGTGAATATATCCGCCATACGTCTGACGCCCAGTATGCTGTACAGCTTCTTTCTCGAAGGCGCCGCCATCAGTTCTAGGGCTTCTGCTATGTCGTTGTCATGGTAGTTTCCCAGTTCAGCGGCGATCTCTGCACGGGTCATGCCACTTCCAATTATATTTATTATCCTCTGCGTATTCGTCATTTCCTGCATCTTATCCTCCTTCTTCTGTCATACGGCGGATACACAGCCCTTGAACGGGCACAAAAAAGCCACCGCCTCAAAGCGTGACGATGGCATACATATCAAATACACATATTCCACACAGGGATAAGGCATCACAGGATATATCACGTCATGTCACTGATAGTATCTTTACTTTTGCAACAACTGTCGGGGTTGCCCATTATCCTGCTCCTTTCTCTGATCTGTCCTTTAATTTTTATATCACCAACGGCGCCGAAAGTCAATATACAGTTCAGAGCTTTTATGTGTTTTTTCTGTGTCGGTTTTTTCCGAAAATTCACTATTCCTCCTCGATAGTCACTTTCTTCATGACCTGCGGAGTATCAGGCTTGTCCATAGCATTTCTCGGCTGGTTCACGATCTTATCGGCAGCGTCCAGACCTTCTGTGATCTTTCCAAAAGCAGCATACTGTCCGTCAAGATGCGGAGCATCCTCTACCATGATGAAGAACTGTGAGCCTGCTGAGTTCGGGTCCATAGCTCTTGCCATTGAAAGGACGCCTCTCTCGTGCTTCAGATCATTTTTGAATCCGTTCATAGCGAACTCACCCTTGATGGTATGTCCCGGACCGCCCATTCCTGTTCCGTTCGGGCATCCTCCCTGGATCATGAATCCCGGAATGACTCTGTGGAATATAAGTCCGTCATAGAAACCGTCTTCCACCAGTTTTACGAAGTTTGCAACTGTTTCCGGAGCGATCTCAGGGTAAAGTTCGCCTCTCATCACATCGCCGTTTTCCATCTCGATTTTCACGTATTTCATTTTCTGTTCCTCCTGATATCCTATATCATTGAATTTATTTTTCTCTCACTTTGAAAGCATTGTAACCGCTGTAGTCCTCCTCCAGGAATCGCCAGAACTCATCCTTGAGGTATTCCGGATACAGCACCCGGATCTTTTCGATCTCTTCCCTTGTCATGAAGCGCACTTCTCTCAGAACCTGATGCTCGTCATCGAACTCAGGGTCCTTTCCCAGTGACAGACTGCCGCCTTTGAGCTCGCCCAGGAAGAAATTCACGAATCTCTGCCCGCGTTCCTCCGAAACCTCTTCTACATGCCAGATAAGTCTCCCTATCTCAACATCCAGTCCGGTCTCCTCCATCACTTCACGGACAGCTGCCGCTTCAGATGTCTCTCCATTCTCGATATTGCCTCCCGGCACCATCCAGATATCACGATCCTCGTGATGCTGTCTGACCATGAGCATCCTGCCCTCTTCATCCAGCACTATAACTCTTACTCCGCCTATCCACATAATATCGCTCCTACGATCCCCATTATTATCATAACTCTTATAGGTTTCATCCTGAACACACCTGTAAGCAAAATCGTCACGACGAATATCGCTATCGGTATGAAATTAAAGTAATCCAGACCGCTGGTAAAAAGCTTCAGCGAAATGAGATCACCATTCACCAGGGACGTCTCGCTGACAAATATAACAGCTGCTCCGATAAGTCCTACGGTCACAGGTCTTATACCAGTGAAAGCGCCTTCAACGTACCTGCTGTCCTTGAACCTGTCTATGAACCCGGACACGATCATCATCATCGCGAAAGCCGGCAGACATACGCCTATCGTTGATACGACTGCTCCCGGAAATCCCGCAAAGCTGAATCCCACATATGTCGCCGCATTCACCGCCATCGGCCCCGGAGTCACCTGAGAAAGTGCCACAAGATCAGAGAACTCCGTCGATGTCATCACTCCGAATTCCTGGACACTCTGAAATATCAGAGGCAGCATCGCAAGACCTCCGCCGAATCCGAAGAGCCCTATCCTGAAGAAAATAGCAAAGAGTTTCAGAAATATCATTCGTCCTCCTCCTTATCATTTTCTCTTCTGACAGAGTTGTACACTATACCGGCTATACCTCCGGCTATGACCACCCACACAGCATTGACGCCCAGCACGCCTATGGCCGCAAGGGACATCACTGCAAGTATCCACTGGAAAGGCCCTTTCAGGATCTGCTTTCCCAGTCTAACCACAGTCACCAGTATCAGTCCGCATACGGCAGCCTTTATTCCGGTGAATGCTCCCAGGACATATCTGTTCTCACCGATGAATCCCAGGACTGTGACTGCAAGGATTATTATAACGAAAGACGGCAGTACCACACCAAGTGTCGCTGCCAGTGCACCGCGTATCCCGTTGAGCCTCCGCCCTATGAAGGTCGCGCTGTTTATGGCGATGACTCCCGGCAGAGACTGACTTACCGCTATGCAGTCTATCATCTCGTCTTCACTGAGCCATTTTTTCTCGTTTACAGCGACCTCCTGAAGCTGCGGTATCATCGCCATGCCGCCGCCTATGGTGAAAAGTCCTATTTTCAGGAACTCCCAGAAAAGGCTGGTGCATGGTCCCGGCTTCCATTTTGTCTTCTTTGATTTTTCCTCTGTGTTTCCCATATATACCTGTCTGTTTGTCTTTTCGTGTCGTTTATTTTTCTGCATCGATGAGTGCCAGGGCTCTGTTCACGCTCTCATCTGCCGAAAGTTCTGTCTTGTCTGCGTCGCGTCTGAGTTTGTATTCTACGATGCCGTCCGCTGCTCCGCGTCCCACTGTAATCCTTACAGGTATACCCAGAAGATCCGCATCCTTGAACTTGACTCCCGGACGTTCCTTTCTGTCGTCCAGCAGTACTTCTGCGCCTGCTGCACAGAGTCTGTTGTAGATATCCTCTGCCAGGCTGCTCTGTACCTCGTCATCCGGCTTCATCACTGTTATTATCACATGGTATGGAGCTACCGACACCGGCCATATGATACCGTTGTCATCATGATGCTGCTCCACTACAGCTGCCAGAGTCCTTGTGACGCCTATGCCGTAGCATCCCATAACTATCGGATGATCCTTCATGTTCTCATCCTTGTATACTGCTCCCATGGATTCACTGTATTTCGTACCAAGCTTGAAGACCTGTCCCACTTCGATTCCGCGGGCATGTTTCACCGGAGCTCCGCATACAGGGCACGGATCGCCTTCCGCCAGATTCTTGATATCTGTAATGATATCGCCTTCATAGTCTCTGCCGTAGTTTACATTTTTCAGGTGATAGTTTTCCCTGCATGCTCCGGCACAGAGATTTTTCTGTCCCGGCAGCTCGCTGTCCACTACTATCGTGCAGTCATGGAGCTTCGTAGGACCCGTGAATCCGCCTACGCAGCCTGTAACTTCACTCATCTGTTCTTCATCTGCGAATTCTATGGCATGCTCTGGTATATCCAGCGCATTCACCAGCTTCGTCATATTGAGTTCTCTGTCGCCTCTCACGAAAGCTGCCACATATCCGTTCTCCTCGCCGTCATTGTCATATGTCACGAACAGAAGAGCTTTCATCGTCTGCTCTTTCTCTATACCCAGGAATGCCGCTACGTCTTCTATAGTCTTTGTTCCCGGAGTTTCAACTTCCTCCAGCGGAAGCTGCTGTACATCATCCTGCGGCTTCGCATCGGTACATTCAGCTCTTTCAACGGTAGCTGCCATATCACATTTCTCACAGTAGGCGATCTCGCTTTCGCCCACCTCGGATATCGCAGTGAACTCATGGGAATTACTTCCGCCTATGGCTCCCGTATCTGCTTCCACCGGTCTGAATGTAAGGCCGCATCTTGTGAATATCCTGTCATATGCATCGTACATATCCTCGTAGCTCTTGTCCAGGCCTTCGAAGTCCCTGTCGAAGGAATACGCATCCTTCATTATGAATTCTCTGCTCCTCATGAGACCGAACCTCGGTCTCGCTTCATCCCTGTACTTCGTCTGTATCTGATAAAGGTTTGTCGGCAGCTGTCTGTACGAGTTGACATCGTTCCTGATGATATCAGTGAAAATCTCCTCGTGCGTAGGTCCCAGACAGAATTCTCTGCCGTTCCTGTCCTTGAGTCTCCACAGTTCAGGCCCGTACGCATACCATCTGCCTGATTCTTCCCAGAGCTCTGCCGGCTGTATGGCAGACATGTGTATCTCCTGTCCGCCCTTGGCATCCATTTCCTGTCTTATGATATCCTCTATCTTCCTGATCGAGCGCCATCCCATGGGCATGAAACCATACACGCCTGATACCAGCTTTCTGATCATGCCTGCTCTGAGCAGCAGGATATGACTCGGGATCTCCGCTTCATTAGGAACCTCCCTGAGTGTCTTTAAATGCATCTTTGATAATTTCATCTGTGTTTCTTCTCCTTGTTACTATCTGTATATACTACATACGGCCTCTGCCGCAATACCTTCTCCCCTGCCTGTGAATCCAAGCTTTTCTGTTGTTGTTGCTTTTATATTTATGAGATCCTTCCCGATACCCAGCACATCTGCGACATTCTCCCTCATCTTTTCGATATAAGGGCTGAGCTTCGGTTTCTGTGCTATCACCGTGATATCTGCATTGCCTATGGAATACATATTCTCTGCAAGTATATTATTGACTCTGTCCAGCAGCTTCATGCTGGATATTCCTTTATATGCATCATCAGTGTCCGGGAAATGTCTTCCGATGTCTCCCATTGCAGCTGCTCCCAGCAAGGCGTCCATCAGCGCATGTATCAGTACATCTGCATCCGAATGCCCGTCCAGTCCTTTCTCATATGGTATCTCCACGCCGCCCAGTATCAGCCTCCTGCCTTCCACCAGCCTGTGTACATCGAATCCCGTTCCGATCCTGTTTTCCATTGGCAGATCCTCTTTTGTCGTTATCTTTATATTATCGTAGTCTCCATCAACTATCTCCACATTATATCCCAGTCGTTCCACCAGCGATGCGTCGTCCGTTCCCGAGAAGCCGTCTTTACACGCCTTCTCATAGGCTTCATCCAGAAGTTCTTTTCTGAATCCCTGCGGCGTCTGGACTGCAAAGAACCTGCTGCGGTCAACGCAGCGGCTCCTCTCGCCCTCATTTTCCCTGAGACTGTCCTTCACTGCCACGCAGGGGACCGCAGCGCCTCTGTCAAAAGCTCCCCGGATGACCTCCTGCACCACATCCTCCGTTACGAATGGCCGTGCCGCATCATGCACCAGCACATAAGCTATGCCCGGATCAAGTCGCCCTGCCTCACGGAGCGCATTGTACACCGAATCCTGCCGCTGAGCGCCTCCCTCCACAACAGCATCCAGCTTCGTGATGCCATTGTCACCAGCCAGTTCGAGGCAGTATCCCATATAGCTGCTGTCCGCCGCTATCAGTATGCTGTCTATCTCCTCCATGTTCTGGAAGACCCTCAGTGTCCTCAGTATGACAGGCTCGCCGCCTGTTCTAAGATACTGCTTGGGTACAGAGCTTCCCATACGGCTCCCTCTGCCTCCTGAAGCTATTATGACAGCGATCTTTTCATCATTATACATGACATATCTCCTATCTCCGTCCGGCGGATCTTGCGAATATCATCCTGCCGGCAGAAGTCTGCAGCACGCTGGTCACTATGACCTTTATCGTTTGTCCTATGAACCGCTTGCCATCCTCCACGACTATCATGGTACCGTCATCGAGATATGCCACGGCCTGGTTGTTCTCCTTGCCTTCCTTCACCAGAGTGAGCATCATTTCCTCTCTCGGCAGTACCACTGGTTTCAGCGTATTTGCCAGCTCATTGATATTGAGCACATCAACGCCCTTGATACCTGCCACCTTGTTGAGGTTGAAGTCGTTGGTCACCACCTTGCCATTCATTATCTGCGCAAGTTTCAGGAGCTTGACGTCCACCTCCGGTATCTCATCCAGAGCTTTCTCGGCTTCGGTATTATAGATCTCTATGCCATACTCGCTCTGTATCTTGTTGAGTATGTCCAGTCCTCTCCGTCCGCGGTTGCGCTTCAGTGCATCGGATGAATCTGCTATATGTCTCAGTTCCACCAGCACGAACTCAGGTATCACTATTGTACCTTCTATGAATCCGGTCTTCATTATATCGGCGATCCTGCCGTCGATTATAACGCTTGTATCGAAGATCTTCGGCGTCGCATCAGGCTTCTGTTTCCCTCTGCCCTGTCCCGTCGGAATCTTTCTTGACGACATCCATGCTGCGCGTATGTCCTTGCCCTTTCTCGTCGCAACGACTATACCGATATACCCCAGAAGTATGTATGTGATTATATTCAGTATCACGTCAACATAAGGTATCTTGATCCCGACATAAATCTGGCTTATTAAAAATGCTATTATAAGTCCTGCAATAAGTCCTATCGTACCCAGAACGATCTCGTTCGCAGACATCTTCTGCAGATCGGATTCGATATTGTTCGCCATTTTGTTGCCCTGCTTCTTGAGCGTAGGCGTCAGCCGAAAAAAGATCAGTCCGAATATAAGTGCGAAGAGGACAGCCAAGCACGCGTCCTGTATGCCCGAAAAATCGACCAGCTTCTGATGCCCTGCAGCAGCCAGTATGAACTTCATCATTGAGTAGACACCATATCCGACGATGGAGCCCGCTATAGTGAACACAGTTCTGATCAGCGTTTTGAACATTCAGTACATTACCTCCTATCCAGTTTAAAATATACGATTTCCGGTATGTATATTTCGGAAAATCGTATTCTCTGTGATTATACCACAAAATATGTTGTTAGCCAACAAATTGTGGTATAATCATTACATAAGCTTCACAAACAGTACACAATAAACTTTTATTCTAAAAATACAGAATGGAGGGAGGAAATCAATATGGCTAAGATACTTGTAGCTGATGATGAACAGAAAATAAGAGAGGTCATCCGCGAATACTCGGAATTCAACGGACACGAGATCACAGAAGCAGCAGATGGCATGACTGCAGTAGGACTCTGCAAACTGAACGATTTCGACCTTATCATAATGGATATAATGATGCCGAAACTGGACGGTTTTTCCGCATGCAAGGAAATAAAGAAAATAAAGGACATACCTATCATAATGCTTTCCGCAAGAAGCGAGGAGTACGACAAGCTCTTCGGTTTCGAGCTGGGTATAGACGACTATGTTGTCAAACCTTTCAGCCCTAAGGAACTGATGGCAAGGGTCAACGCGGTACTTGCCAGGAACAGCAGTGCTGAAAAGCCTGCTGAGAAGATCATGAAATTCGACGGACTGGAAATAAATATCCCGGCAAGGACAGTCTCGGTGGACGGCAAAAAGATAGATCTCACGCCGAAGGAATACGATCTTCTTTTCTACCTCGTGGAAAACAAGAACATCGCCCTTTCCAGAGACAAACTCCTGTCCGACATATGGGGCTACGACTTCTTCGGCGACGACAGGACAATAGATACTCATATCAAGAATCTCCGTAACAACCTTGGCAAATACAGGGATTTCATCGTTACATTAAGAGGGGTAGGTTACAAATTTGAAGCTTAGGATCGACTACAGAAGTATAAAATTCAAGACCTGGCTCTATTTCATCCTGTTCACCGGATTCCTGATGATCGTACTGTGGTTCCTTCAGGTACTTTTCCTGAACAACTTCTATGAGGTCATGAAGGTCTCCCAGACGGAGAAAGTCGTGAAAAACATAAAGACGTCGTATGTATCCAGCAGCTACAAGGACTTCATAAAGAAGACCGAGAAGATCTCGGATTCCAACGATATTTATATATACATATCTTCCTTCGACGGGGATACGATGTACTTCAAACCATCCGGTGACAATACAAGCTCGCGGTATTATCTCGAGCAGATAAACACGGTGAACCAGAGGCTCTTCAGCGAGCAGAAGACATATATAACACTGCGTATCAAAGGTCAGGACGATTCCAAGATCACCCTGGCCTGCGGTATAATACTTACCGGCAAAGACAAGACGCCACTGATAGTCTATGTGTTCTCACCGCTGTGGCCTGTATCATCCACGATACAGATACTCACCAACCAGCTGGTATATGTCACATTCATCGCGCTGGCGCTGGCTTGTCTGATATCATTCTATCTGTCGGTGAGGATAACGCGACCGATACGAAAGATATCGAATTCGGCTGAACGTCTTGCCGGCGGAGAGTACGGCATCGTCTTCAAGGGAGGACACTACACAGAGATCAACAATCTGGCGGATACCCTGACACGTGCGTCCATCGAGCTGGAAAAATCGGACATGATGCAGAAAGATCTCATCGCCAACGTATCCCACGATCTGAGGACACCGCTGACGATGATAAAATCATACGCTGAGATGATAAAGGATATATCCGGCAACAACCCTGAAAAGCGTGAGGCTCACCTCAACGTCATAATCGAGGAGACCGACAGACTCAACACCCTGGTAGGCGACCTGCTGACGATATCCAGGATGCAGTCCGGAAAAATGACGCTCAACCCCGGCAGCTTCAATATAACGGATGCTGCCAACAGCATACTCAACACATACAGGATCATGGAGGATTCAGAGGGCTATCATTTCGAGCTCAACAGTCCTGCCAGATTCATCGTCAACGGCGATGAGGACAAGATCAAACAGGTCATCTCCAACCTCGTGACGAACGCCATGAAGTTCTGTGGAGAAGACAAGACCGTCATCGTGACGCTCAAGAAACGCGGACGCATGGTTCTGTGCCGGGTGGAAGACCACGGTATCGGTATAGCCCCGAGCGAACTGGGCCATGTATGGGAACGCTATTACAAATCCAGCTCCAACATGGTACGATCTGCAGAAGGCTCCGGTCTGGGACTTTCCATAGTAAAGGAGATCCTGACGCTCCACAAGGTGGACTTCGGCGTAGACAGCACGGTGGGTCAGGGAACCACGTTCTGGTTCGAGCTGCCTTATGTGAAAGCTGAAAAGAACATAAAAAACGATCAGAAAGGATGATCATAATGTCAGATGATATACTAAGATGCGATATGCATACACACACTGGTTTCTCGGACGACTGCGATGTGCCTATGGCCGATATGCTCGCTGCTGCGTACAGTTCAGGTATAGAGACCCTCGCTGTTACCGACCACTACGATCCGGGGTATCCTGATCCCGAATTCCCGTTCATACCGGATTTTCCGGCATACCATGAAGCACTGACAAAATACCGTAGTGAATATTCGGGACGAATGGAGATCCTGGCGGGGCTTGAAACTGGCATAATGGAGGGACAGTTCGAAGCTGCGCAAAATGCGGCCAGAGGCTTCGACTATGACTTCATAATCGGTTCCTTCCACTGCCTCCGCAGTCTTGAGCTACATACATTCGATTTCAGCAGCACTGACAAGCAGGACTTCATTGAGGATTTTTACACCTATGTGTATGACTGTCTCAGAAAATACAGCGACTATGATATACTGGGACATCTCAGTCTGCCGGACAGATATCTCGGAAAGATATGCGATTACAGCTCCGTTGCAGATGTGATCGACTCCATACTCAGACATGCAGTGCAAAACGGCAAAGGCCTTGAGATAAATACTTCAAGTTTCAGATACGGTACCGATATTTGGCTGCCACGCAGTTCCATACTTAAAAGATATCTGGAGCTGGGCGGTGAGATACTGACCTTCGGGTCCGACGCCCACTCGCCGGAATATTACCGGTTCCATTTCGATGATGCTGCCGAACTGGCAAGAACGCTTGGTTTCAGATACTACAGCATCTTCAGACAGAGAAGACCTGAATTCTACAGGCTGTGACGGAGAAGCTGCCTAAAGCAGCTTCTGCATGCCTGCGATATTCTTGAGTCCTACCAGGTTCAGCGGAGTCTCTCCCCTCGCCCTGCGGGCACTGTTTATTTCTGCCAGCGGTTTCTTGAGCCGTTCGGCATTTTTTATTGGCAGCACTATACGCTCGAATCCCATGCGGGCAGCCTCCTTCAGTATCTTCTCACTGTGCTGCACAGCTCTCAGATCCCCGGTCAGGCCGATCTCGCCAAGCAGCAGTACTTTGCTGCCGAATGGTACGCCTCTGAAGGAGGAATACACTGCCGCCGCCACAGCCAGATCCGTATATGTACCCTCAGGCCTTATACCGCCTACTATATTGACATATACGTCCTGATCTCCCAGCGATATCCCCATCTTCCTTTCAAGGACAGCTATTATCATGCTGAGTCTCGGGTTTTCTATCCCAATGGCAGTCCTGCGTGCAAAGCCTGCGCCTGACGCCGCTGTCAGAGCCTGTACTTCCAGTATCAGCGGTCTCGTGCCTTCGTATACGGCCGTGGCCACAGCCCCGTCGCTGCCTGTTCCCATTTCCTCCAGCAGTGTCCCCGAAAGATTCTCTATCTCCATAAGGCCTCCCTCAGCCATTTCGAAAGCACCTATCTCGCTGGTTGTCCCGAACCTGTTTTTCTGTGCTCTGAGGATCCTCATCTCGTGGCTCCGCTCGCCCGTGAAACTGAGCACACAGTCCACCATGTGTTCTACGATCCTCGGTCCTGCCAGATCACCGCTTTTCGTCACATGCGCCACGATGAATACCGGGATGCTGCTGACCTTGCCTATACGCATCAGCTCGTTGCCGCAGGCTCTGACCTGGGACACACTACCCGGAGCAGAATCCAGTTCTGCAGTGTACATGGTCTGTATGGAATCGATTATAAGGAATACCGGTTTGAGCTGTTCACACACCGCCGCGATGTTCTCTATATTGGTTTCCGCCAGGATGAACAGTCTCTCGGAAAGGCTGCCGCACACTCTGTCGGCCCTCATCTTGATCTGCTCCTCCGATTCCTCCCCTGAAACATACAGCACTGTCCCTTTCTCCGCTGCTATATGAGCTGCTGCCTGTATTATTATCGTCGATTTTCCTATGCCTGGTTCTCCCGATATCAGCGTCAGCGAGCCTTCCACCAGACCTCCGCCCAGTACGCGGTTCAGCTCACCTATGCCTGTATTGATACGCGCCTTCTCTCCTGACCTGACTTCTGACAGTTTCGAAGGTCTGCCCGCACCTGCCGGCCCTTTGCTGCCGACAGACACTGACGCCCTGCGGCGCTTGTCTTCCTGATTTATATCGACGACTTTTTCTTCCACCATTGTGTTCCAGGCGCCGCATATGCACTGCCCCATCCACTTGGCGCTTTCATATCCGCATTCCTGACACACGAATACCGTTTTATTTGATTTCTTAGCCATATATTCTCCGTCCGCTAATAACAGGAGGAGACCAGTCTGCATATCTGCCTACTGATCTCCTGCTGTTTATTTTAGCAATGTATTCAATGCGTTATTTATTGGCTTCCTGCTCTGCCTGATGATCTGCGATGATCTTCTGTGCTATCTGTGCAGGAACTTCCTCGTACTTCTCGAACTTCATAGTGAAGCTTCCTCTTGCCTGAGTCATGGATCTGAGGACGATAGCGTAATCGAACAGCTCTGACTGAGGTGCTTCAGCCATAAGCTTCTGTCCGCCGCCTGACTGAGGTTCCATACCGAGAATCTTACCTCTTCTTTTGTTCATGTCGCCCATTACGTCGCCCATGTAATCGTCCGGAACATATATTTCCAGTTTCATTATAGGCTCCAGCAGACAAGGCTTCGCTTCAGCGATACCCTTCTTGAACGCCAGGGAAGCTGCGATCTTGAACGCCATTTCGTTCGAGTCTACATCGTGATATGAACCATCGTAGAGGACAGCCTTGATGTTTACTACCTTGCATCCTGCGAGAGGACCTTTTTCCATGGATTCTCTGAGGCCCTTCTCAACTGCCGGTACATAGTTCTTAGGTATTGATCCTCCGAAGAGTTCTTCCGAAAACTCGAAGTCTTCCTGGGAAGGTGAGAATCTGATATGTACATCACCGTACTGCCCTGCACCGCCTGACTGTTTCTTGTGCTTGCCCTGAACGTCCGACTGGCCTTTGATCGTTTCTCTGTATGCTATTTTCTGAGGTACTTCGACTACGTCGACACCGAATTTGTCTTTTAATTTTGCTGTTATGATACCCAGCTGTATCTCACCCTGTCCGCCAAGGAGACTCTGATGCGTTTCAACGTTTCTCTCGAGTCTGAATGAAGGATCTTCTTCCATGAGCTTGTGCAGTCCTGTGCCGACCTTTTCATCGTCGCCCTTGTCTGCAGGCTCGATAGCCTTGTAAAGGGAAGGTTCAGGGAAAGCGATAGGCGGATATGTCACCTGAGCGCCCTTGTCGCAGAGCGTATCGCCTGTCTGAGTGTACTGGAGCTTGGCGAAAGCGATTATATCTCCCGCTGATACCGACGGTGCATCTCCCTGAGTGTTTCCTCTGAGGAAGAATACCGATCCCAGCTTTTCTGCCTTTTCAGCTCTTGTATTGTATGCTTCCACTCCCGGCGTGATCTTTCCTGAGATCACCTTTGCCAGTGAGATCTTTCCGAGGAACGGATCCGCGATGGTCTTGAACACGAATGCCGACATCTTGCCTGCAGGGTCGCACTTCACTGTTTCACCGTCAGCAGTCTCATATTCTTTGCCTGTTGCAGTCGGTACATACTTAACTATAGCATCCAGTACTTCTGCGATCTTCTCGCCTTTAACTGCCGAGCAATCGAGCACAGGAGCAATGTCTCCGCTGCCTATACCGTTTATGAGACCCTGTGCGAACTCTTCGTCTGTGAACTCGCCTACATCGAAGAATTTTTCCATCAGTTCTTCATCTGTTTCAGCGATGGCTTCACTGAGAGCATCTCTATCATCAAGGGTAGCGACAGATGTTCCGAATTTTTCCTTCAGTTCTTCAACAACTGCTGATACGTCAACGTTTTCTTTATCTGTTTTGTTGATTATGAAAAATCTCGGCATGCCTTCCTTCTTGCAGAGGTTCCATGCCTTTTCCGTACCAACCTGTACTCCGGAGGAAGCATCTACCAGAATCGCTGCTGCTTCCACAGCTCTCAGCGCCCCTTCAACTTCACCGATAAAATCGAAGAATCCCGGGGTATCAAGGAAATTGATCTTAACCTTTTCATATTCTACCGGAACGATAGAAGTGCTGATCGAGTATCCTTTTTCCTTTTCCATTTTATCATAGTCAGATACTGTATTTCCGTCTTCAACTTTGCCAAGTCTGCTGATTACTTTAGTTTCCAGAAGTGCGGCTTCGAGGAATGTGGTTTTTCCTGAACCGCCGTGTCCAAGTAATGCAACGTTTCTGATCGTGTCGCTCGTATAGCCTTTCATCTAATAAGACCTCCTGTTTTTTTTGTTACGATATTGACATTATACCATTGCAGGTGCTACATAGCAATAGAATTAGGCTCTAATATTGCGAAGTTTTAGATAATTGCAATATGAAAGCAACAAGGTAATCATATTGCAATTATCGGATACGACCGTGCTCTGCCGCTGATACAGGACTGCCTACAGCCATGACACAACAAAAA
>CAJJPZ010000037.1 GCA_905193765.1 uncultured Eubacterium sp. | reverse complement strand
TATATGGGTAAATCCACGTTGCTACAAACTGGAGGTCACTTCATATTGTCTCCTGGTATTATGACTTTGCTTTATTTTTTATATTATAACTGCATATCCGTATGGAAACAATGCCCTCGCATAAGTGATCCGTATATGTTCCAAAAATCCAACAAAAGCTTCCGGAGATCTGCGCAGGCGCGGCGCGCAGATCATCAGAAGCTGCAAGTTGTAATTTGCTATATGTAATATTCATCCTGCGACACCGGCCTGCCGTAACCATACAGCCTTAAAGCAGTGACTGTATCAGTTCCTCAGGCATCGTGCCGTCGTTGTTCCATCCCATGACCTCGTAGTACTGGTCGAGCATGTCTTCGAATGCTTCAGGCGGGATCACCTGTCCTGCTGCAGGGCCATTCTGCAGAGCTTCCTTGACTACACGCTTAGGCACAGTATCATGTGTTCTGTTGAAGCCTTCTCTCTGGTTGTAGGCTCTGGCTATGTTTATTACTCTCCTGCCGACTTCCGACATCTCTTCCACAGTCCACTCTCTTCCTGTAACCAGTGTCAGCAGCTCGGCCATGATTTCGTATGTTATCGTGCCCCAGAAGTCGCATATGCAGAGGCAGAACTTGATAGCATTGAATTCCTGCAGATCATATACCATCTGACCTTTTCCCTCTGCAGTGTAAGGAGGTATTGACGCTTCGAATACCTCTGCATTCGGAGCATACGACCTCATATGACATGCGCCTCTGTCTGAAATGGCATATGACAGAGACATGCCCCATGAACCACGTGGTTCGTACTGAGGATATTCAAGACCTTTTACCTGCATGGCAAAATCTGTTCCTCCGAATTTCTCAGAAGCGATCTTTACGCCGTCAGCCAGATCAGCACCTACACCTGTTCTGTTACCCATTTCCTTGAGGAGCCTTATCATGCCCTCTCCGTCTCCGAATTTTATACCGAAGTCATGGATACCCTTCTCAGTCATTTCCATTGCCCAGATTATCGTATCTCCGGCACTTATTGTATCGAGCCCCACATCATCGGCAACCATGTTGAACTTTACTATCGAGTACGGATCCCTGATACCTGCATTAGGCCCTGCAACTGATATAGTCTCATATTCCGGACCTTCGCATATGGCATCTCCTATCTTCAGGAAGTTACCGCAGCCCAGGCCGCAGCTGCCGCAGCCACGCTTGCCTTCTCTGTGCTGGATCAGCACATCCCCGTTATACTCCGTCCACTGGACGTCTGTAGTATCCGAGAAATTCTTCCACGGCATTATCCCGCCGTCATTGCAGGCTTCAAGGAAAGCTGTAGTTCCTACATCGTATATGAACGTATTGTCTTCCTGAAGCACGTTGTCATGCAGTATCTCGAGGATCCTGTCAGTAGCTTTCTTTATATCAGGAACTTTGACGCCCTTCGTACCTTTTATAAGTATGGCTTTCATCTTCTTCGAGCCCATTACTGCACCGATACCGCCTCTGCCGGCCTGTCTGTAGTAGTCTGAATTGATGCATGCCATATTGCTCATATTCTCCCCTGCCGGACCGATGGACATGATGCTGTATTCTATGCCGTATTTCTCTGCAAGGATCGCTTCTGTCTCATGAGACCCCTTGCCCCAGAGATCGGATGCATCCACGAATTCCACCTCATCATCCTCGATTATAACATAGCATGGGGATTCTGCGATGTTTTCGAATATGATCATATCATATCCGGCAAATTTTATCCTGATCCCTGCGTGACCTCCTATGGAACAGTCGTTCATAGTACCGGTGGCAGGTGACTTGGCTGCAACAGACAGCTTGCCGGAACAAGGTACCGGTGTCCCGGTAAGCGGACCTGTTGTCAGGAAGAGTTTGTTGTCCGGCCCCAGCGGATCTATACCCGGCTTCAGCTCTTCGTACATGTATCTTATTGCGAGACCCTTGGATCCCACGTATTTCTCTGCAAAATCCATGCGGAGCGGCTCCACAGAAGCAGTCTGGTTCCTGAGATCTATCCTCAGGACCTGGTTCTGATATCCCATCATTTTCATTTATATATTACCTCCAGTCCTATTCAAAAGTAAGTGCATGCTGCGGGCATGTCTTGACGCAGTTAGGGTCGCCCTTGCATGTATCGCAGATATATGCTCTGTCGTTCCTTATCCTTACCACCTTCTTAGGACATTTGTCGGCACATATGCCGCATCCTATGCATTTGTCGTAGTCCACTTCTATATAGTCACCTTTGGTTATGGCATCCACAGGACATGCCTTGGCGCAAAGTCCGCACAGAATGCAGAAGTGATCCGCATACTTGAGGTTCCCTTTGTCGTAATATGTCTCTATCGCGATCCTTGCCTTCGAAGGTACATATGCGCCTTCCTTATAGGCTGAACAGACCTGCGAGCAGAGCTGGCATCCTATGCAGTTTGCCTTGTTGAATTTAAGCCTTTTCATTCTCCACTGTTCTCCTTCCTGCTTCGTGGCATACACTGACCCGCTGTCTCTGCGGGTTTACCTGTGCACTTTTAGAGAATCACCGGCAAGTAATCGTTCCTGTTCAGCTGAGTTTAGAAAAAATGACGCTGGACATAAAAAAAGTGCACAGGCAAACCCGAAAAACACGAATCATATAAATGTATCCGCTGTTTTCTTAAAACGGTCTCCTTTGCACAATGGCAGGCGCCGGGATCGCTCCCGTCACCCTGACGTTCCCACCTACAACTGGTGTCCGATGGGAATCGGAGTATTCTGATTTTATTCGCATTATACATTGATGATTCCGGACTTGTCAATGGGACAACATTATTTTCTCGCATTTGATACACCGTGTATCAAATATGATTTCTGATGCAATATCTGTTGACCCATATATATAAGAACTGTTAGAATATTATTAAATCACTATTCAAAGGCAAGTAAAAGTGAATGGAGGCAATTATGAATTTAAAGAAAATGACGTTGAACATCAACGGAGCTGACCGTATGTTCATCTGTGATCCGGAGAAGGACACTCTGGCAGACGTCCTTCGTCGTATCGGTCTCACAGGAACAAAGGTAGGCTGCGGTACAGGTGTATGCGGCGCATGTTCAGTTATCCTGGACGGCAAAGTTATACGTTCATGTACCAAGAAGATCAAGAGAGTTGAAGAATACTCATCAGTAACCACCATCGAAGGTATCGGTACTGTTCTTCACCCTCATCCGCTCCAGTACGCATGGGTGCACCTCGGTGCTGTACAGTGCGGATTCTGCGTACCGGGATTCATCGTTTCAGCTTATCAGCTGATCGAGGAAAATCCTGATCCGACAAGAGAAGAAGTAAGAGACTGGCTCCAGAAGCACAGAAACGTCTGCAGATGTACAGGATACAAGCACATCGTAGACGCTATCATGGAAGCTGCTGCTATCTGCAGAGGCGACAAGACTCTTGAAGATATCACATATGACTGGTCAAAGGATATCGGAAACTTCTACGGCAAACCACTCATCAGACCTAACGCTATGGCCAAGGCCTGCGGTGTATGTGACTACGGTGATGATATCGAGCTCCATATGCCGGCTGAGACGCTCAAGGTAGAGCTGGTTATGCCTAGAAAGTACAGCCACGCTATAATCAAGAACATCGATTACAGCGAAGCTGAAAAGATGCCTGGCGTATACAAGGTCATCACTTATGATGATATAAAAGATGCCAACAGGCTCATGACATATGCATTCTCAGCAAGAACTGTTGAACTGCAGCAGGGTCACCATATCCTGGCTGAGGACAAGATCATGTACTACGGCGACGTAGTTGCAATGGTATGCGCAGATACAAGAGAACATGCCAAAGCTGCTGCTGACGCTGTAAAAGTAGATCTTGAGCCGCTGCCTGAATACATGAGCTATCTCGAAGCAGTAACTCCTGATGCTGAGAAGATCCATGACTGGCTTCCTGAAACTTACGGTGCCAACATTTATTCACAGCAGCCTGTACTCAAGGGGGATTCAGAACACGTTCCTGAACTCATCGATGATGCTGCTTACTCAGTAGAAGGTTCATTCTATTCATCAAGAGAACCTCATATGTCCATCGAAGGCGACGTTATGCAGGCTTACTACGATGAAGATGACAACCTCTGCGTACACTGCAAGACAATGACACTGTACTTCGACAGAGACGATATGGCAGAAGCTATCGGAATCCCTGTTGAAAAACTCAGAGTAATAGAAAATCCTACGGGTGGTTCATTCGGATGGGCAATGAGTGCACATACATACTCAATGGTAGGTATCGCTACCAAGGTTACAGGAATGCCTTGCTCACTCTCAATGGATTATGGTCAGTTCATGGCAGTGTCCGGTAAACGTTCACCGACCTACTTCAACGGAAAGATCGCATGCGACAAAGACGGTAAGTTCGTTGCCGGCGAATTCGATGCAGGTCTGGACCACGGTCCATTCGCAGAACTGGGTGATGACAAGCTGACTAAGATCCTGAGATTCATGTACTATCCTTACAAGATGCCTAACGTAGCAGGACTGGCAAGAGTAGCGTTCACAAACCACTCATTCGGTACTGCTTACAGAGGATACGGTGCTCCGCAGGCATTCACTGCATCAGAAGCACTGGTAGATATGCTGGCAGAAAAATCCGGAATCGATCCATTCGAACTCAGATACAAGAACATCGCTCGCGTAGGCGACACTAATATCAATCAGTATCCATTCCTCCACTATCCGATGGAAGAAATGATGGATAAGATGAAGCCTTACTATGACGAAGCTGTCAAAGCTGCTGATGACTACAATGCATCTTCAGACGGCAAGATCAAGAAGGGTGTCGGCATCGCATGGGGCGGATACAACGTAGGTCTCGGTGCAGTAGACGAAGCACACGTTGCTATCGAACTGATGCCTGGTGACAGACCTAAGTTCAGAAAATACGATACATGGCAGGATCAGGGCCAGGGCGGAGACCAGGGTTCACTCATCTGTACTCTGGAAGCACTGAAGCCTTACTTCCCGGAAGTAACTCCTGACGATATCAAACTGATACAGACAGACTCCAAGTACTGCCCTAACACAGGTGAATCTGCAGGTTCAAGATCGCACTACGCTAACGGTAAAGCATCCATCGTAGCTGCAAAGAACATCGCAGACGCTATGAGAAAGCCTGACGGTACTTACAGAACATATGATGAAATGATCGCCGAAGGTATCCCTACAAGATACCAGGGTGACTGGGCTACAGTAGACGAATACGATTACTTCTACGACCTCGACCCTAACGATGGAAGCGGTAACCCTACTTATACTTACACTTATGCCCTCTATCTGGCAGAAGTCGATGTAGAAGTCGCTACAGGTAAGACCAAGTGTACAGGTATGACATGCGTATACTGGATCGGTAAACCTGGCAACATCCAGGCTGTTGAAGGCCAGATCTACGGCGGTATATCACACTCCATCGGATTCGCTCTCAGCGAAAACTATGATGATGTCAAGAAACACAGCAACATGTTCGGCGCTGGAGTTCCTTACATCGACGATGTACCTGACAAACTGGTTGCTGTTGATGTCGGCGGTCACGACCCAAGAGGTCCGTTCGGTTCATCCGGAGCATCAGAAGCATTCCAGTCATCAGACCACATGGCTGTTATCAACGCTATCAACAATGCAGTAGGCGTAAGGATCTACGAACTGCCTGCTACAAAAGAAAAGATCAAGGCTGGTATCGATGCACTGGCTAAGGGCGAACCTAACCCTAACAAGCCTGCTCCTTACTTCCTCGGATCGGATATGTACGATGCGCTCGAAGACATCAGGAACAATCCAATGGATCCTTCAAAACCGGAAAACGTTCAGTTCGGAACTCTGGGCAAAGAAGGTTCACGCTGGAAGGATGATCAGGAAGATCAGCTGAAATAAACATACAGTATATTCACTTGAATGCATGATATGCATAAAGGCTGAAGTTGATACTAAAACTTATAAGGGAACAGGTTTTACTTGTTCCCTTATTTCTAAATTAATGAAAGTGGGACAACGATATGAAATCACCACAGGAATTTTACGACCAGTTCGATACGTGCAGAGAGCACGATATCCCCTACTGTGCTGACAAATGTCCGTTCAAACTGGACATACTGGATGTGCAGAGCAGGGTCACAGGCAAGCGTTTCAATGCTGCCTACAAAACGATACGCGACAATGTTGCATTCCCAGTCATAGTCTCCCACGTATGCCCCGCATACTGTGAGGAATCATGTATCAGGAAAATAATAGACAGCCCTGTGCAGATAAAGCTTATGGAACAGTCCATCATAGAGCTTGCCACGCGCAAGAAGCCCAATGCATACAACCTCCCCGCCAGGAAACAGCGGGTAGCAGTCATCGGCGCCGGACTTTCAGGTCTCGGGTTCGCATTCCGTATGGCATCAAAGAAATATCAGGTGACCATATTCGAACGCAGCAGCAAAGTCGGAGGCAGCCTGGCAGGTCTCATGGATGAAGAGACCTACATGGCCGAGATAGAACTGCAGTTCAAAAACGAAAAATACACTCTGGAGCTCGATTCAGAGATAACAGATATACACAGTCTCTGCCGTGAAAACGATCCTGAAAACGGCTTTGACGTAATATACATCGCAACAGGAAAAGGCGGAGATAACTTCGGAGTACCTCTCCCTGAGCTGACTGATTCCGGCGTCACCGGAGGATGCATGGTGCTGGATGGTACCGGCGTCTTCATCGGCGGAGAAGTCTGCGGCAAAGACCTGATGCACGCTCTCGCAGACGGCCTGGATATATCATCACCAGCCGAGAGCTACCTCAAGGTCAAAAAGCTGGACTACCCTGTCCCGGATCCTGCCACAAGATGTGAGGCCAACGAAAGAGACCTCGTATCTACAGACGCAACGATCCCTTCAGGAGAAACTTTCTCCGAGGAAGAATGCATCGCAGAAGCCGAGCGCTGTATCAGGTGCAAATGCAACTCGTGCTCAAGCTACTGCGACCTCATAGGATATTTTGAAAAACTGCCCTCCAAGATGCGTGACGAAATCGTCCTCTCATGCAAACCGGCGGGCTCACTGGTACACAAAAGTCCGGCCCGTAAATACGTGGCTGCATGTACAGGCTGCGGCATAATGACAGAGCTGTGCCCTGAAGACATCGACCTCTGCGGCATGATCGAAGCTGCGAGACACAAGATGCATGAGGCCGACAAAGTCCCTGCCGCATACAAGCAGTTCTTCCTGCGGGATATGGAATTCGCCAACGGAGAATATGCTGCGATAAAACGGCCTGCTCCCGGAAAAGACAAATGCAGCTATGCATTCTTCCCGGGCTGCAACCTGGGCGCGCTGGATCCCGAATATGTCCTGCGCCCATATGAATGGCTGCTGAAACAGCAGCCGGATACAGGTCTCCTGCTGCGATGCTGCGGCATACCTGTGAACTGGGCCGGCAACGAGGAAGCCCATGACCTGGAGATCCAGCGCCTGCGTCAGGACTGGATGGATCTCGGCAGTCCCAGACTCATAACGGCCTGCATCTCATGTCAGAAGCACCTCAGAGAATATCTGCCTGAGATCGAAGTCACCACACTCTACGAATTCATGGCAGACTCTGATTTTGCATATGAAGGAGGATCCGTAAACGAAACGGCATATGCGATCTTCGATCCATGTTCAGCCAGGAACGAAGACGACATCCAGGCGTCCATACGCAGACTCGCAGACAGCGCAGGCATCAGCACCGAGGAGCTTCCCGAGGGAGACAAGCACGGATGCTGCGGATTCGGAGGTCAGGGAAGCATGGTGGAAGCCGGATTCACCAAATACATCGCAGATAAACGCATCGGCCTCAGCAACGCACCTTTCCTGGTATACTGCTCCAACTGCAGGGACATATTCAGGGACAACGGAAAACAGGCGATCCACATACTTGATGTGCTCTTTGACATAGATCCGGACGATGCCAGACGCCAGCCGAATGTCACGGAACGTCGCATCAACCGTGTGATGCTGAAGGAAAAGCTTTTGAACAGGATCTGGAGTGAAGAAATGGACATGAAACCCGAAAAACAGAAATACACACTTGTTATGACGCCTGATACGCTGGCAAAAGCAGACAGACAGCGCATCCTGGAAGATGATATATGCAACGTCATCGACCACGCTGAGGAGATCGGACGCAGGACCCTGAATCCTGAGACAGATCATTACAAGGCATATCGCGAGATCGGCGCCATAACTCTTTGGGTCGAATACTCGGACGGTATCCCTGAGGGCGCCGAAGGTCTGGTCAACATCGACGGCTCGCCTTGCGGAGCTCCTGACAGCCCTGACACTGCAGCTGCAGAGGGAACGATCCGCACGATCCACAACGTTTATACTCACAGAATGCAGATACAACTGGAGGCGGTATTCAATGGAAGAAAAGTTGATATGTGATAAATGCAAAGTCGAGATGGAGCTTATCGAAGTCCAGTTCAAGTACCTGACGCGTACATTCCGCTACAAGGTGCCCCGCTGCCCTGAATGCGGACAGGTATCACTGCCGGAGGATCTTGTCAATGGCAAGATGGCAGACGTTGAATCCATGATCGAAGGTAAATAACTGTCACTCCCGCCGGACAGCCCCGGTATATGGCAAAAGTGAACAGAAAACATGAAAATGTGCATGTATACTGCCGGTATGCGTGCACATTTTTTGATACACGATTCGATCTTAACTGGATTTTAACTTTTTTAACCTCTCTTACAAACACGAAGTTAAAATATGATTTTTTATTTCATAAACGAGCATATCAGCGGGTTTAACATGCACTGAAAACTATACAGTCTGAATTCTTTTATTAGGATTGCTACCCCGGATTTTATTTGTTATAATGTACGCGATCTTTTGCAGACTTAAGGAATTCAGTCTGTTATTATATAATGAACGCGGACATCATAATAAGTGAGGGAGTATCGATGATAAACGCATACCAGAAGAAAATACTGATCCTGGCGATATACGCCGGTGAGATCATGATGAAAAACGGGGCCGAGATATACAGAGTCGAGGATACGATAACGCGTATCTGCAAAGCCTGCGGTATCAACTATATCGAGGTCTTTGCCACACCGTCGGGGATATTCGTGTCCCTTGACAAAGGCGGTGATGAAAATGACACACAGACTTATATCAAACGTATCAAAGGCACAGGTACGGATCTGAATAAGATCTCAATGATAAACGAATTTTCCAGGGAATTCACCACCACTGACCTTTCGGTGGAGGCCGGCATGAAGATACTGAAAAAAATCGACAATCAGAAGTCTTATCCTGCCGGGCTCAGACTGCTGGGTGCGGCGCTGATAGCTTCATGCTACTGCATGATATTCGGGGGGAATATGATCGATTTTGGGATAGCGTTCCCGGCAGGTATGATCTGCTATGCTTTTTCGAGATTCCTGGCAAGATACGAGACGAATTTTTTCATACAGGGATTCTGCTGCTGTATGCTCTCTGCATTCATAGCGGTATTTGCTTCGGCGACTATCCCGAATGCATCCTATGAGCCGATCATTTCCGGGGTGCTGATGATATTCGTTCCCGGCGTTGCAATAACCAACTCCATACGTGACTTCCTTTCCGGTGACATGCTTTCGGGACTGGCCCGTATGACTGAAGCTGTTCTTACTGCGATATCCCTTGCTGCCGGTGCCGGCGTAGTATTGAAGCTATGGAGCTATATGGGAGGTGCTGTATTATGATGTACCTTACACTGCAGTTTTTCCTGGCACTCTTCTCGACGCTGGGTTTCTGCATAATCTTCAGAGTACCGGTAAAAATCATGCCCCCTTGTGTCCTGATCGGTGCGTTCGGCTGGATAGCCTATCAGATAGTGGTATTCTATAACAACTCCGCATTCATCGCATGTTTCGCTGCATCATGCCTGGTAGGTCTTCTAAGTGAAATAGCTGCGCGCATTTTCAAGGATGCGACTACTATATTCGTGATACCCGGCATACTGTGCCTGGTTCCCGGAAGCAACATATTCAAAACCATGGTTGCACTGCTGGACAGCGACATAAAGGATACAGCCTCCATCGGACTGCAGACACTGATGATGGCCGGCGCCATCGCAGCCGGACTCCTGTTTATGGGTGCAGTCAGCAAAACCATATTCGCCATAGTGAAGAAACCGTTCCACAGGCAGGAGCACTGAACACTTTCTACCGTGCATGATCTTGATCATCGTTTTGATTTTTCTCAGAAAATAAGCATAAAAAACCATCGCCTTACCGGTCCAAACATGACCGGGGGACGATGGTTTTCATTTTACTTATATTATGCGTTCTACAGTTTCTCGATCTTGTCTGCTGCTCCGTCCAGCCAGTCGCCTTCGAAGAGCTCGATCATGCCCTTGTCGCAGGCTGCTGCCAGCTTCGGATCGATCGGAAGTCTGCCGAGGACGTCTACGCCGTATTCAGCTGCGACCTCTTCCAGTCGGCTCTCTCCGAATACAGGATATTCTTTGCCGCAGTCAGGACATTTGAAATATGACATGTTCTCCACAAGTCCCAGAACAGGGATGTTCATCATCTCTGCCATCTTCACAGCCTTGCCCACTATCATCGATACCAGCTCCTGCGGTGATGTCACGACGATTATGCCGTCAACAGGAAGTGACTGGAACACTGTAAGCGGCACATCGCCTGTTCCCGGCGGCATATCCACGAACATGTAGTCCACATCGCCCCAGAGAACATCAGTCCAGAACTGCTTGACAGTACCTGCGATGACAGGACCCCTCCACACCACCGGATCCGTATCGTTCTCCAGCAGATTGTTCACCGACATCGTACCGATACCGGTCTTTGTTTTTATCGGGAATATGCCCAGCTCATTAGCCGTAGCCTTTTCCTTAGTTCCGAAAGCCTTCGGGATCGACGGGCCCGTGATGTCGGCATCCAGGATCGCCGTCTTGTATCCTCTTCTCTGCATGTTCACAGCCATCAGCGACGTCACCATCGATTTGCCGACTCCGCCCTTGCCGCTCACTACTCCGATGACCTTCTTTATATCATTGAAGCTGTTGGTCTCCTCCAGGAAGCTCTGTGGCTGGCTCTCGCAGTTGCCTGCGCTCGGGCAGCTGCTGCAGTCCGACGTGCAGCCCTCTGTCTCTGCCGGTTCAGGCGCCGCCGATGGGCAGCCCTCACATGATGCTTCTCCGCATGAAGTATCTCCGCATACTCTTTCCTTATCGTCCATATCTTTTACCTCTCTTGATCATACTGTTACGATTTTATTTTTAGATCATACAATTACTATTATACCCGTGAAACAGCGATCAGGCAACCGGCATCATGAATTCCATGCAAAATCACTGCTCAGCATCACAGCAGTTTGTCGCGATATATATTTTCCAGGCCGTACCTCCTGACTCTGGTCAGGATCTCCTCACGATCAGTGCTGTAAAGTCCCTTGTCCTTCATACGCCGGAAGTATTCCGCACCTGCAAATGTATACCTTGTCATCAGCCCGTCTTCCGTCTTCATCCGTTCCGTAGCAAAGGATATAAGATCTCCGGTGGCAAGCCCTGACGGCAGCTGCAGCAGCTTCATCCCCTTGAGATATCTCACCGCATTGTGTCCCGCCAGACTGCCGGTTGTTATGGCCTCCGTATGACCCACGAAAAGCCCTGACTTTTCACCTCCGCAGAACAGGTTCTCAGTGCCTGTGACCCTCATGTCGTTATCACGCTCCGTCACGGAAAGATACCTGACTGAATTCCCTTTGCCCCCTGCATAAGGATCGACGTATCTGGCATTCTCGAATCCCGGCACACGGCGCAGACTATCGAGATCGAAGAACGGCGTCATTATCTTGGCGTAGCCTGTATCCAGCAGGACTATGTTCTCTGCATATTCGTCCAGCGCATACTGGCGGCAGACCTTCAGATCGAGCTTATCCTTTTTCACCAGCTCCTCCGGCAGAGGTATCACAGCCACACCCTTTTCATTCAGCTCACGCTGCAGCTCGGCGGACAGCGACTGCTTCTCCAGCTTGCCGCTGCCGCTGAAGGCTCCATATGACCCGTCTTTCCTCCGCCCCATGATGTCGTGCACTCCGGCTTTCTCGCTGATGCTGACTCTCGGTCCGAAGGCAGGGCACCTCAGTATACACATGCAGCAGCCGTTGCCGTATGTAAGACAGTTGCCCATAGGCCCGGTACTTCCCGCAGTATCGATGAAAACATCACCCTCAATCTCCTCTCCACCAGCCAGCAGGACTTTTTTGATTTCCGTCCTGTCTCCGCTTCTGTCTGCCACCACGTCCACAGCTCTGGACATCAGCCTGACATCCACGCCCTTCTCCCGCAGCAGACGTCTCACCTCAGGTTCCACCTTCATCACATCATAGAGGCTGGCGTGCCTGTGCCCCGGAAAATCAAGGCCTGTGTGCCGTGAACATCTGTCTGTCACTGCAAACAGCTCATCCGCACCCATAGCTATATTTTCCTCGGCGGCAGTGAACCGGCCGTTGTTCCTCATTATACCGCCTACATTCCCCAGACCCAGCAGCAGATCAGTCTTTTCCAGCAGTATGACTTTTGCCCCCGCATTTCTGGCAGTGACTGCAGCTGCGCATCCTGCCCAGCCGCCGCCTGCAATGATCACTCTGTACAATAAAAATCCCTCCTGTCATGTCACATCCATCAGTTTCAGGATATGATGACAGAAGGGATTTGGTGCAGGTACTACATCCACGGCTAACATATCGCGAAAAGTATCCCTGCTTTTATTATCGTCAGTATTATCTCACTGCCTTTGAACCTGCGCTTTTCACCGAGGTCGATATTGCCCTTGGGACATGTGTCTGCACAGGCACCGCACTGGAAGCAGTCCCCGGAGAATCCGTCTATGTCAAGGGATGCCGGGCAGCTGCGCCTGCATGCGCTGCAGCCTTTGATGCAGTTTTCGCTGTCTTTATTCACGATGGAAACCGGTATCACAGGCATCATTGCGAACACTGCACCCATAGGACAGAGGAACTGGCAGAAAAATCTCGGCACTATGCACATGCCGATGATGATGGCTCCCAGTACACAGGCCGTCGCTGCATGTCCCGAAAGAGAAAAGCTTCCGGATGTGAAAGAGGCGAACAGCTCCCACGGGTCTGCCATGCTCACCTTTGCATACCAGCCGAAAAAGCAGAGAACAAGTATCGCTGCCAGCACTGCATATTTGACATACTGCAGTTTATGCAGAACGTCGTCGGGCACCCTGAGGATCTTGCCCCGGATCTTCTTCTGCAGGAAGGATGATATTCCGTATACCGCATCTCCCAGCGTACCGAAGGCACAGGCATATCCGCAGAAGAACCGCCCCGCCAGTACAGTGTACGCCAGCAGTATCAGCAGTATGCTGACGAATGACGTCACTTCTATCAGCTTCATATCGTGTATCTGCGTTATAAGATAACGCACTCCGGAGAATGCGGCAGAGAAAAGTCCCGGTGCCATGATGAAGAAGATCAGCTGGATCGCCGCTCTCACCAGCCTGTTGCGTTTCTTTCTGTTTTTAAGGAACTTCATTCAGCACCACCTGCCTTTCCCAGAGCTTCCTTTGCAGCACCTATGATACCGTTGGAGGTATATGTCGCTCCTGAAACTACGTCCACGTTACAGCTCTGGTCTGCGATGATACTGTCCAGGACATCTATAGCCATATTGTAATACGCTGCGTCCTCGCCATCTGCGGACACCACCTGTATATCTGAGATATAGCCGTCTTCGATGGTGACTTCCACAGTCACGGTGCCGCCGAATCCATGAGCGCTGCCCTGATATGTACCGTCCTTGTATTTTCCGCCTGCCTGGGCTGAAGCTGTCTGTGATCCTCCTGCGGAAAGGCTGGCGATGGTCTCATTAGCCTTCTCCAGCTGCTGGTTAAGTCCCAGCAGCTGGTTGTAGTAAAGCAGAGCCAGCACTATCACTACGACATTGGCTGCTCTGATGTACAGACTTCTTTTATTCTGCATCGGTGGAACCTCCTGTGCTGCCGGAGCTGCCTGCATCCTGCTCAGACTTTCTCGCTTTGTCCAGTGCCTTTTTCACGGAATCCAGTATGCCGTTGGAGCTGTATGTGGCTCCGCTCACTGCATCCACACCCTCCGTCGTCTGGCGGCTTATTATCGTCTTTATCAGTGTCTTCGCTTTTGTGAGGAACGGTTCATCATCCTGGGTCTTTGTTATGTCGATGGATGTGATCCTGCTGTTTTCTATCAGCACGGAAACATACATGAATCCCTTGAAGCCCCGTGCGAAGCCTTCGTATGTACCATCTATGTAAAGTCCATCCTCAGGCTCGTCAGGTCCTGACGGAGTATCCGGCTCAGAAGGCTTGTCCGGCTCGGTTGGCATCTCAGGATCCTTCGGATCATCTGTTCCCGGCTTTATCGCGGCCTTCTTCAGAGCCTTTTCCACGGCTTCGATGATGCCGTTGGAACTGTATGTCGCTCCGCTCACTGCATCGACTTTCGTATTCTGGGTGCTGAGTATCCTGGCTACGACGCCCTTTGACGCCTTATCAAGATACGGCTTGTCGTCGCCCTCATTGTTTATCACCGATATCTTCGTTATCTTGCCGCCGCTTATGGTGACGCTGACGGTTATCCTGCCGTTGAAACCTGTACCTGTGCCTGTATATACGCCGTCTCTGAACTTGCTTCCGTCAAGGGATGTATCGTGTTTACGCGATGGTTTTTTCTTTTTCGTGCCGCTCTTTTTATCGTTTACAGATTTACCTGATGCCCTGGCTATGGCGTTCTCCACGGCTTTAATGATGCCGTTGGAGCTGTATGTGGCTCCGCTCACTGAGTCCACGCTGAGGCTCTGGGTCTTCAGCATCGCAGATATGACGCCTTTTTTCGCCTTTGCAACGTAGGGCGCATCATCGGCCTCCACCTCCACCACGTCTATGGAGATCATCTTGTGATCCTTGATGACGACCCTGACTCTGATATTTCCGGCGTAGCCTCTGGCACTGCCGTAGTATGTACCGTCGGCGCATTTCGAAAGATCACCTTTGGCCTTATACGGGCTGGTGCTCTTCTTGCTGCCAGTATCTTTCTTAAGTGTCTTTGTCGCTGTCTTCGATGACGGCTGCTTTACTGCAGCTGATGCGGTATTCCCGGCTGCCAGGGCCTCAGGTGACGGGAATCCTGTGTTCAGAGTGAATATGACTGCTGCTATGATCAGCAGTGACGGTATCATGCAGTGCAGCCCGCTCTTTCCTTTCATGAAAATATCCTCCTGGTATCGTCTGATTTGACTTATTTCTTTACGGCAGAAATTGCCGTGCCCCGAAATAGAGCACAGCAATCTGCATTACTGATGTTTTACCGGTCATCACCGGGCAGTTTTCCTGTTATTTTACTTTTACAGTCACTGTCTTCGAAACGCCGTTGGCTGAAACTGTGATCTTCGCAGTTCCTTTTTTCTTGCCTTTGACAACGCCCTTTGAAGTCACTGTTGCGACCTTCTTGCTGCTTGTCTTGTATGACACTTTTGCTGAAGGTGTTGCTGATGCTTTGACAGTTATCTTCTTACCTTTCTTCACAGTTACTTTTGTCTTGCTGACTTTGATAGTCGGATCTTTTACTGTGATTGTGCTCTTTGCAGATACTCCGTTGGCAGTAGCTGTGATAGTGACTTTGCCTGCCTTCTTAGCTGTTACAACACCCTTTGAGCTTACTGCAGCCACCTTTGTGTTAGAAGATTCCCATGAAATCTTGCCGTCAGGACCTGCTGCATTGGCTGCCAGTTTCACTGTTCTGTACTTCGATGCAGGCTTCTTCGCATAGATAGTAGCTGATTTCCTGTTCAGGCTGATAGTCGGTGCATCCTTCTGGTATGTGAACGACAGGCTCTGCTGGCTGTAGCCTTTTGCTGCTATGCTGAGATTGTAGGCTTCACCTGCTTCAAGGCCTTCTGCCTTTGTCAGATCGTATATGCCATCTGCATTGTTTTCAAGGCTGGCGATATCTGTTTCATTTCTGCCTGCTTTCTTTGTAATTTTCACGACAGTTTCGGAATCTGCCAGAGCTGCTTTGAAGCCCTCTGTGATGTTTCCGAGAGTAAGCTTTTCACCATAAGGTGATACCGTCACAGTCGGTGCCAGATCTACAGCTATCTCGATATCTGCATATTTTTCAGTTGAGATAACGAGAGTGTATGTGCCTACGAGATCTTTGTCTGCAGGTACTTTATAAACGCCGTCATTGCTGTTTTCCAGCGAAATAGATTCTCTGCCCTGTGTCAGTGTGACCTTTGTAGCTTTGTCATCCAGTACAGCTTTCACGCTGTCTGCAAGACCTGATACAGTTATTGTATTTCTGTCTGCTGATACATCAGCTGCAGCTTCTGATAAGTCTGCCTGTTCCTTGATATATACAGTTGCTTCTACATCATTGTAGCCTGCTGCTTTGTAGATGACTTTCCA
>CAJJPZ010000036.1 GCA_905193765.1 uncultured Eubacterium sp. | reverse complement strand
TACTATTACTATAAATATATATAATAATAATAAATGTTTTTCACTCGTTTTCCCTTTTTATCTGGAGGAATATATAAATTATGAAATTCACATGCAAACAACAAACGCTTTCTAAAGCACTGGGTACAGTTTCTAAAGCTGTATCGACAAGAACGACGCTCCCCGTGCTCAAAGGCATACTGATAGAAGCCGACACGGACGGTACCATAACCCTGTCAGCATCAGACCTGGATATAAGCATCCGCAGGAAGATAGAAGCGGATGTTGAAGAACCGGGATCAGCCGTAGTAGCATCAAAGCTCTTCGGGGATATCGTCAGAAAACTGCCAAATGAGATGATACTCATAGAAGCCGGTGATGAAAACAGTGTCCTTATAAAGACAAGCTCATCGGAATTCAACGTTATAGGACTGTCTGTGGAGGATTTCCCCCAGATAAAGGATAATAAGGAAATAATCAACAGACTCACATTCAGCTGCGAGACTTTCAAGGACATGGTCAGGAAGACAGCATTCGCTGCCAGCGCAGAGGAAGCCAAGGGCATACTTACCGGCATACTCACCGAGATAACTCCCGGCAATGTCAGGATGGTAGCACTGGATGGGTTCCGTCTGGCACTTTCCAATGAACCTGTGGATATCGGTACGGAAGAGAATTTCATCATAACGGCCAGGATCATGAACGAGATCAGCAAGATCATATCAGACGACAGCGACGCCGAGGATATGGAGATTCTTCTCAGCGACAAGAAAGCCGTGTTCAATATAGGAAATACGGAAGTCAGCCTGCGTCTGATGGAGGGCGAGTTCATCAGATACAGGGACATCATACCGTCTGACGGCAGCACGACAGTGATCATCGGCAAGAGCATACTGCTGGAAAGCATCGAGAGAGCATCACTGCTGGCAAGAGAAGGCAAGAACAACCTGATAAAGATATCCGTGCACAACGATCTCATGACCATAACGTCACGTTCCGAGGAAGGTAACGTCAAAGAAGAGATCATAATGGACAAGACAGGTGACGATATAGATATAGGATTCAACTCGAAGTACGTGACAGACGTCCTCAAAGCCATAGACGACGAGGAGATCAGGATGATCTTCAGCACAGGAACTTCTCCGTGCGTCATCAAGCCTGTGGGCAGCGACGCCTTCGAATATCTCGTACTGCCGGTAAGGATACCGAGGATCTGATATACCGGGAACTGAGACTGCAGGAACATGTACATAGAGAATATAGAACTTAAAAACTTCAGGAATTACAGGGAGCTGAAGGTGTCTTTCAGCGAGAGGGTCAACATCTTCCTGGGGAACAACGCCCAGGGCAAGACGAATCTGCTGGAAAGCATCTACATGAATTCCATGGCGAAGTCCTTCAAGAACGTCAGGGACAGGGAAATGATCCGGTTCGGCGAGGAGTTCTGCAAAATAAAGACCGACATATATGCGGACGGCGAGACGAACACCACGGAGATACTCATAAACCGGGATGGCAGGAAGGGCGTCAAGGTCAATGGAGTCAGGATAAGAAAGACGTCGGAGCTGCTGGAAAGGATCTTCATCGTGGTATTTTCACCGGAGGATCTTAAGATAGTGAAGGAGGATCCTGAAAAGCGCAGGAAATTTACGGACAGAGAGCTGTGCCAGATAGATCCGGGGTATTACAGTGCGCTTTCGGACTACCGCAAAGTGCTGAAGCAGCGCAACAGCTATCTGAAGGAGAGCTCGGTGGATCCTGATGTACTGGATGTCTGGGACACAGGCCTTGCAAAGTACGGCAGCAGGATAATAAAAAAACGCAGGGACTTCATCACGGATCTTGACCGCATAAGCAGCGGGATACATGAGAGCATATCAGGGGGCAGAGAAAAACTCAGCCTGAAGTACGAGCCGGACGTCAGTCCCGACACGGACTTCTACCAGCTGCTCTGTGATTCAAGAAGCGATGACATAAGGAACAGGACAACAGGTCACGGTCCTCACCGTGATGATATAAAGATATCTGCAGACGGCATCGATCTGAGGAAATTCGGATCCCAGGGACAGCAGCGGACCGCTGCGCTTTCGCTGAAGCTGTCTGAGATAAAGCTCATAGAGGAGGAGACCGGAGAGAAGCCGGTGCTCCTGCTTGACGATGTCCTTTCGGAGCTGGACAACCAGCGCCAGAGTTTCCTGATAAATTCGCTGGGAGAAAACCAGATGTTTATCACGACAGCGGATATATCCGGTAAAGTGGTAGAAGCCATGCCTGCCGGGAAGATATTCAGGATATCTGCCGGTGAAGTCGAAATGGAAATATGATGAGCCGGAAGGATGAAAATTTCGGGTGTTCAGGTATACTTCGGTATTAAATATGCTGGATGATGCATGAAATCGTCGATTGTACGGATTTTACAGGGTTTATGGGCGGATAAGTCTAAAAAATCACAAAAACTTGTAAGAGACGATTTTTTGTGGTACAATATATTGTTAGCTAAATTAGGAAAAAGGAGAAATGGTCAATGGCAAAAGACGAAAAGCTTCAGCACTATGATGCCGAGCAGATACAGGTCCTTGAAGGTCTGGAAGCTGTTCGGAAAAGACCCGGTATGTATATCGGAAGCACTGGTCCCAGGGGACTTCATCATCTCGTTTACGAGGTAGTGGACAACAGTATCGACGAAGCACTGGCCGGATTTTGCAAAACTATAAACGTCACTATACACGGAGACAATTCGATAACGGTAGAGGACGACGGACGAGGAATGCCGGTGGACAAACACCCGAAGCTGGGCATACCTGCCGTTGAGGTCATCCATACCGTTCTCCATGCAGGGGGTAAATTCGGAGGCGGAGGATACAAGGTTTCCGGAGGACTTCACGGTGTGGGAGCGTCGGTAGTGAATGCGCTTTCAACAAAGATGGAGGTCGAAGTCAAGAGAAACGGCAAGATCTACAAACAGACATACGAGAGAGGCAAGACAGTGACACCTCTCATAGAGACAGGAACATCGAAGAAAACAGGATCGAAGAGCACGTTCTGGCCGGATCCTGAAATTTTTGATGAAACCGTATACGATTACGATGTCCTGGAGCGCAGGCTCAGAGAGATGGCTTTCCTGAACAAGGGCATAAAGATAACTCTCAAGGATGAGAGAGAGGGTATGAAAAAGTCTGAGGAGTTCCACTATGAGGGAGGTCTCAGGGAATTTGTCAAGCACCTCAACGCCAACAAGGAGCCGCTCCACAAGGATGTGATATATTTCGAGGTATCCGAAAGCGACAGAGAAGTGGAAGTTGCGATGCAGTATACTGACAGATACAATGAGATGCTGCTTTCCTATGCCAATAACATAAATACTACAGAAGGCGGTTTCCACATGGTGGGATTCAAGACCGCTCTCACAAGGATAATCAATGATTATGCCAGGAAGAACAAGATCCTCAAGGACAAGGATCCTGCCCTTACCGGCGAAGATGTTAGAGAGGGGCTTACCGCAATAGTTTCAGTCAAACTGACTGAGCCACAGTTCGAGGGTCAGACGAAGACGAAGCTGGGAAACAGCGATATGAGAGGTTTCGTGGAGACCAATACTGCAGATTTTCTCAGTGCATTTCTCAACGAGAACCCTAACCAGGCGAAGACTATCCTGGAAAAGTGTCTCAAGGCTGCAAGAGCCAGAGAGGCTGCAAGGAAAGCCAGGGACATGACGAGGAAGACTGTCCTCAGTGGTATTTCCATGCCGGGCAAGCTGGCTGACTGCTCCGAGAAAGATCCTGCACTTTCAGAGATCTTCCTGGTGGAGGGTGACTCCGCGGGTGGAAGCGCCAAGCAGGGCAGAGACAGGAACAGACAGGCAGTGCTGCCGCTGAGAGGTAAGATCCTCAACGTTGAAAAGGCAAGGCTTGACAGGATCCTGAATTCTGACGAGATAAAGAACATGATAACAGCCTTCGGCTGCGGTATCGGAGCTGAGTTCGACGAGTCAAAGCTGAGATATCACAAGATAATAATCATGACAGATGCCGATGTCGACGGAGCTCATATCAGGACGCTGCTGCTGACATTCTTCTACAGGTATATGACGCCACTGATAGAGAAGGGTTATGTCTATGCTGCACAGCCGCCGCTTTTCCAGGTGAAGAAGGGCAAGAAGGTCTACTACACCTATTCCGACAAGGAGCAGGAGAAGCTGATGAGCGAGCTGGCAGACAAACCGGGCAAGGCTGACATACAGCGTTACAAAGGTCTGGGAGAGATGGACTTCCACCAGCTGTGGGAGACTACCATGGATTTCAAGACCAGGACCCTAATACAGATAACTCTCGACGATGCCACCGCGGCAGATGAGATATTCACTACTCTGATGGGCGACAAGGTCGCTCCGAGAAGAAAATTCATCGAAAGCAACGCGCTGCTGGCGACACTTGATATTTAAAAGACGGGAGGAGTTTGATATATGGCAAATTTACTTGAAGATCAGAAAATGATCCAGCATGAGATACATGACGAGATGAAGAATTCATATATCGACTATGCCATGAGTGTCATAGTCGGCAGAGCTCTTCCGGACGTTCGTGATGGTCTCAAGCCGGTACACAGAAGGATATTATACGGAATGAGCGGTCTGGGAGTGACCCCGGACAAGCCGTTCAAGAAATCGGCGCGTATCGTCGGTGAAGTAATGGGTAAATATCACCCTCACGGTGACAGCTCCATCTATGATGCGATGGTCAGACTGGCTCAGGACTTCTCCACGAGATACCTGCTGGTTGACGGACACGGGAACTTCGGTTCGGTGGACGGTGACGGCGCTGCGGCAATGCGTTATACAGAAGCAAGGATGTCGCCGTTCTCACTGGAGATGATCCGTGACATAGATAAAGATACAGTCGATTTCATGCCTAACTTCGATGAGGAGGAAAAGGAACCTGTGGTACTGCCGTCAAGGTTCCCTAATCTGCTTGTCAACGGAAGCAATGGTATCGCTGTAGGTATGGCAACGTCTATACCGCCTCACAATCTCAAAGAGGTCATAGATGCTGCTGTGAAGATGATAGATGACGAAGACTGCACCATAGATGATCTCATAGACATCGTTAAGGGGCCTGATTTTCCTACGGGAGCTCAGATCCTTGGAAAGAAGGGTGCGAGGGAAGCATACAGGACAGGCCAGGGTAAGGTCACTGTCAGGGCCGTAGCCGACATCGAGGAGACTGACAGAGGCCGCTCACAGATAATAGTGACAGAGATACCTTTCCAGGTCAACAAGGCAAGGCTTCTGGAAAAAATCGGCGAGCTTGTCAAGGACAAGAGGATAGACGGGATATCAGCTATACGTGATGAATCCAACAGGAACGGAATGCGTATAGTCATCGAACTGAAGAAGGACGCCAATCCTAAGATAACACTCAACAGACTTTACAAACATACACAGCTGCAGGACAACTACAGCATGATAATGATCGCACTGGTGGACGGTCAGCCGAGGCTGCTGAACCTTTATGAGATACTTAATGAATATCTCAAACACCAGAAAGACGTCGTTACAAGAAGGACCAGCTTCGACCTTGGCAAGGCCGAAGCAAGGGCTCATATCCTCGAAGGATTGAGGATCGCTCTGGACAATATCGATGAGATCATCAAGATAATCAGATCCAGCTACAATGATGCCAGGGAAAGGCTGATGGAACGCTTCGGACTTTCGGAGATCCAGGCACAGGCCATACTGGACATGAGGCTGGCAAGGCTGCAGGGACTGGAACGAGAGAAGATCGACGCAGAGTACGAAGAACTCTGTAAAAAGATCGCTTACTACAAGGAACTGCTTGCAGATGAGAAGATGCTCATGGGAGTAGTCAAAGATGAGCTTCTCGAAATAAAGAAGAAGTACGGCGACAAGAGAAGGACCAAGATAACAGCGTCTGTAGACGATATGGATGAAGAGGATCTCATAGAGGAGAAACAGGTGGCGATCACTCTGACACATCTGGGATACCTCAAGAGGATACCTGCAGACACATACAAGACACAGAAGCGCGGCGGCAAGGGCATCACGGGACTTACTACGAGGGAGAACGACTTCGTGACGGATCTCATCATGACCTCCACCCACGACAACCTGATGTTCTTCACCAATACAGGCAAGGCTCACAAGATCAAAGCATATGAGATACCGGAAGCCACAAGGACTGCAAAGGGAACGCCTGCCATCAATTTCCTGAATCTGATGCAGCGTGAGAGGATCACGACTGTAATACCGTTCAGGGATTTCAGAGATGACAAATATCTCATGGCTGTCACCAAGAAGGGCACCATCAAGAAGACTGCCATCTCGGATTTCGATACAAACAGGAAGACAGGTCTCATAGCCATCAACCTCAAGGATGGCGACGAGCTTGTGGAGATCAAGCAGACCACAGGTAGCGACAATGTCATCATAATAACGAAGCAGGGTAAGTGCATATGCTTCTCAGAGAACGATGTGAGGCCTATGGGCAGGATCGCCGGCGGCGTGAGAGCTATCAAGCTTGAAGATGACGATGAAGTCGTATCCATGCAGCTGGTACAGCCGGGCGAAGAGCTGATGGTAGTGACAAGCAAAGGCTACGGCAAGAGGACGCCTGTTGAGGATTACAAGGTCCAGACAAGAGGCGGCAAGGGCCTGCTGACATATGACAAGAGCAAATTCAACAAGACCGGCATGCTTGTGGGAGCACTTGTCGTGGACGATGATGATGAAGTGCTGCTGATCAACTCAGAAGGCACGATCATCAGGATCAAGGCTGCTGAGGTTTCCAAGCTCGGCAGAGCTACTCAGGGTGTGAGGATCATGAGAGCTGATGATGATGTGAATATCATATCCATAGCCAAGGTCATCAGAGAAGATGAACATGAAATGGATGCGAAGCTGGCTCAGGAGAAAAAAGCCAGAGACAAGGCTGAATCTGAGAAGGAAGAAGCTGAAGAGGACGCTGAGCAGACTAAGATGAAAATATAGCAGTGGCCTGATCTTACGACCGGGTATACCATTTAAGGAGAAGATATGAAACGTGTTTTTTCAGGCGTTCAGCCGACAGGAAATATACATCTGGGAAATTATCTCGGAGCACTGAAGCAGTTCGTTGAGCTTCAGGAAGAAAATGAATGCATATACTGTATAGTGGATCTCCACTCCATAACTGTGCCTCAGGACCCTAAAGAGCTGAGGAAGCATATACTGGATGTGGCGGCGCTTTACCTTTCCATAGGCGTGGATACTAAGAAATCTACTGTATTTGTTCAGTCGGATGTCAGCGGTCATTCGGAACTGGCGTGGATACTGACATGCAATTCGTATACAGGCGAGCTTTCAAGGATGACCCAGTTCAAGGACAAGAGCAGAGGAAAAGAGTCGGCACCGACAGGTCTGTTCACATATCCGATACTTATGGCTGCGGACATACTGCTCTACGATACGGATATCGTGCCTGTGGGCAACGACCAGAAGCAGCATATCGAGATATGCCGCGATATAGCGATAAGAGTGAATCACAAATATGAGAACACTTTCGTAGTTCCTGACGGCAGGTTCCTGAAAGCGGGAGCACGTATCATGGCTCTTGACGATCCTTCGTCCAAGATGAGCAAAAGTGCGGAGAATGCACACAGCAGGATATCTCTGCTCGACGAAGACAGCAAGATAAAGAAATCCATCATGAGAGCTACTACGGATTCCGACGGCGAGATCAGGTTCGATCCTGAGAACAAACCGGGAGTCAGCAATCTGCTTAACATATACAGCGCTCTGTCAGGACGCAGCCTCGATGACATAGTTGCAGACTTTGCAGGACACGGATACGGCGACCTCAAGAAGGAGCTGGTGGAAATCACGAAGGAAGCACTGCAGCCGATCAAGCAGAACTTCAGCGAGATCAGGGAAAGCGACGAGCTTAAAGTCATCCTCCGCAACGGAGCTGAAAAAGCCAATACCATAGCCGAGAAGACCATGAAGAGAGTCAAGGATAATTTCGGACTTGGGTTCTAGTTATCCAGTATATTACATTGTATGGATTTTGTGTGAAAATCTCAGGGCAGATTGATAACACTGTTAAGTGTGGTATAATCTAAGTGAATCAAAAAGTGGTGCGAATCACGTTTTGAGTAAAAGAGATAAGATATCAGAACCGTAAGGTTCACAGAAAAAACCGGAGAGTGCCAGTCTCCGGTTTTTTCGTTAAGCGGGCCGGTTGTCACTTCTTTTCAGCTGTCCAGCCACTTGCAGATATAAATAACAAATCCCGGGCGGATTATCCTGTATACATGGCGGATATTCTTGATTCGCGGAATAAAATATATTAAAATCTGCTCATTGAATCATGACCAGGGAGGGTAAACATATATGAAAGAGTACAAGATTTCTCATTTGGTAAAGTCAGAGGACCTGAATCACCACGGCACACTGTTCGCAGGAAGGACTGCTGAATGGCTGGTGGAGGCAGGATTCATAACAGCTGCGGCAGAACACGGCAGACCTCAGGATATACTTTGCGTCAATGTCCACGGGTTCACTTTTAAAAAGCCTGTACAGAAAGGCGATATCCTGACCATATACGGACGTATAGTCAGAACTGGCAGGACGAGTCTCACAGTACATGTCAGAGCCTGCTGCGAGATAGACAAGGGCCAGAACGTGGAAGGATTCATAACCTTCGTATGCGTTGAGCCGGATACCAAGAAAACAAGAGCTCATGGCATAGTCCTTGACGAACCGGAGAATGAGGAAGAAACGAAGCTCAGAGAAAGAGCAGAAGTGATCTTCGGGGATAATTCCGGGAAATAGGACCCTGACCGGGGATTTACCACATATAGAAGACGGACCGCCTGTTTTTGATGTTTATCAGGCGGTCCGTCTTTTTTGTATAAGAAGAAAACCCCGCATTCGACGCGGGGAAAGTTTTACATGGATCAGTTATCTGCAGTCACTGTGAATACCAGTTCCGACCACAGGGGGATGCGGTTGAGATAACCTCCTATATACGCAGGGGCGTCGTTTCTTGTGAGAGATACGACGGGATCCTTTGCTCCTGCAGCCTGGGCACGGTTTTTGAGCCACGGCTCCATGAAGCTGCGGGCGAATGACACGGCCTTCTCGATATCATCAAAATCAGCAGTCCCCGATGGATAATACACCCTGAAACTCCTGTGGTCCTTCGAGATCATTATCCTCACCGGATAAGTCATAGAGAAAGATCCCACAGCTGCTCCCACTGCACCTGCAACGTCGGCGTTCTCCGGAAGCAGAGCATCCTCATGGAGCAGTCTGCCTGTGTACGGGATGAATGCCCATGAAGGCGCGCCGGCTCCGATAAGGGAAGCATTGAGATGCAGCTCTATCCTGTGATCGGTTTCCGGTTCAGAGATTTTCTTTTCCACGGCGTATTTTATGATCTGTTCGCCCTCACCGCCTTCAGCTATATCGATACCTTCAGCAGATATACTTTTTCTGAACAGTGCCATGCTTATCTTTTTTACAGCCATATCCTGCACCTGGAGTGCGACCTCTTCTCCGGTGTTGTTGTGCATACCGTCCGTCATAAGATCGGCCCCCAGTAAAGACGCATTCCTGTCCCATTTGTCGAAGCGCCCTAGTACATGGAGAGCATCGGTGGGCGTGAAAGAGGAATATCTTATCAGGCCTTTCTGTTCCATCAGGTCTATCTGCTTATGATGCTTTTTCAGCAGTCTGACGCGTTTGAGGAGGCCCGACAGCGAGATCGGGCCGTCGGAAAGCTTCCGAAATATGGCGGATTCTATCTCATTGGAAGGACGGCCCTCCCCAGGGAGTATGAACAGAGGCTCGCCTATGTATTTCATCTTCTTAAGGTCTCTCAGTTCATCCAGTACCTGAGGGTATTCGGAGGCCAGAGAGCAGAGCGGCTGTACACGACGATTGCTCAGGACGAGATCATATTTCTTATCGAACATTACCCTACTGTCACCTCCGAGACCGAACGTATATATGTCTGTTGCCTGGACCAGGGTATTGTGACCGGCGACAGTCGCACCTTCTCTGAGTACCACAGGCCTGCCGTCAGGCTCCAGATTTATTATATCCGTAGTGGTACCGCCTATATCAACGACCCATGAGCTGCGCCCGGTATCCCTGCCGGACGCCAGGAAATGACCCCCGCATGCACTGGCAGCAGGACCGGACAGTATCATCTCCACAGGATGCATCCTGGCCCAGTCAGACCCGACGATGGAACCGTCGCCTCGCACAACAGTCACCGGAACATTTATATCGTTCCTCCTGCATACCTTTTCCACAGAATCCAGAAGATCCATGATCACCGGGATCAGACCGGCATTCAGTAGCGTAGTGGTAGCTCTTTTCACCGCATTGAGATCCGTAGAGAGATCGTGACCATAGGATATGTAAAGGTCAGGCCGGAGCTCCCCGGCGATCTCTGCAGCCCTCAGTTCGTGTGCTGCGTTCCGTACGGAAAAGAAACCCGAGACGGCAAGAGACTCGATGTCAGAAGGAAGCGCCGACAGTTTCGCCCTGAGTGAATTTTCGTCCAGCGGAGCAAGCTCATTGCCGCGGTTGTCGTGACCGCCCTGCACAGATATGACATGCCGGGTGCGGGATAAGGCGTCATCCATAGCAGAAGATACCGTTTCGTTCTCATAACCTATCAGAAGAAGAGCCGAAGGATGGAGACGATCTTCGACTATGGCGTTGGTAGCCAGCGTAGTGGCGAGATTGAAGGAGCGTATACACGATGGTTCCACCTGTTCAAGTATCATGAGCAGGCCGTTCTCCACAGTTCCAGCAAGATCGTAGTGCATGGTGGGCGTTTTAGCTTTTGCCAGCACGGAGTAATCATCCCCGTCCAGGAAAGCAAGATCGGTGAAAGTGCCGCCGGCATCTATTCCCAGTATGCCGGGACGGTTGAGTTTTGATAAAGACATAAAGACCTCCGTTCATTATTAAAAAGATGATAGTTTGTCGTAGAAAATATAAACAAGCAGCATGCTTGAAAATCCGCATATTATCTTTGCAATGAAATACACTGTGACGTCTGATGAAGGGACAACACTGGATACGAATCCCAGCTGACCTCCCAGAAAATATGGTCCGCTGACACTGAATGCTGCATTCATCATCATGCCTTTTTTGTCCATCTTCGGGAGCAGCGGCAGTATTGCAAGTGATGTGGCGCAGTTAAGGAGTATTGCGATCATAGACACTTCGTTGATGCCGAGCCTTGAAGCAATCTTCTGGAGTCTACCGCGGAAAAATCTCAGCACAAGCTCTGACATAACTATAGAGCCGCATACTATTATCGTTGATTTGAGAACTATCAGTGCGATCTCGTGTACACTTTCCACATCCACATAGGACCACTGCGGTATGAACACGCCCATAATGGTTATGAGAAATGTCAGGTACACGAAGAACTGCGTTATGAATACAAATACATTGAAACCTTTCAGCGTTTTCTGAGGTTTCATGATAAGACCTGCTGCAAGGAGCAGGCATATGATTAGTATAGGAATTAGCTGGATTAGTATATCGGTGACAGCCATCCTGAGGAGAATACCAGATATGAAAAGGACAACGGGTATAACGAGGATACCGATTATAAATCCTTTCAGTACGACAGACATGCCGTCATCACCGGATGAAGCTTTGAAGACAGGCAGCTGGAAAGTAACGAACTGTCCGAACAGCGATGACAGTATTATCCCATTAAAGACTATCATGCTGCCGTCCATCGTAAGTTGACTGGAAATTGCATATCCTCCCATATCAGACGCCAGTAGCATACCTGCCAGTACGGAAGGATCGAAAGGAAATACAGAAATAGCTGAAATTATATCGCCTGAATGGGCTTGTATGAACTCCACGCCGACACAGCTCATACCTGTCAAAGCTGCTGACATCGTGCCCATTGTAAGCAGGCCTTTGTCAAAAGACTGTGAGAGCCCCATTTTAGATCCGAACATTTTATCGATCAGTCCGGTAACAGAAAATATAAGCATCACTGCTGTGAATATATTCATTAAAAAACCTTCTTTCATAAAGTCCTGTAAAGGGACCGTGATAAAAGAAAATCGATTCAACAAATATATGAAGGTCTTCTCGAATGATAAGAATGAGTATAGTATAATTGCTGATTTTCAGGGTGTCAAGAACATAAAACAGCCCTGAGCTGAATGCGGGAGAAAATTAAGAAAAGTCAGCACGGCGACTGAGTGGATTTTAGTTCAAAATTCTGAAAATGAACGAAAATCCACTCAAAAAACGTCGAAAAAACGATGCCTGTAAGCGTGCCGAAATTACATAAAAAAATTCGAAAACCGTTGGAACTATAACGGTTTTTAAATTGCCTTAAATAAGTTTCACAGCGTTTGGCACACTAATTGCTTTATAAAGGGGCAAATAAGAAACGATTTAAAAATCAAATATAAGGAGGTCACCTTGAACGATAAGAAAAATTCGAAACAGCTCTTGAACGAGCTTCTTGATAAACATTATGAAGATGCAATGGAAGGCAAGGCCAGAGGCGAACTGGTGGCATGGTGCACATCGATATCACCTCAGGAACTGCTGACGACTATGGGCATACATGCTGTATATCCCGAGAACCATGCAGCGGCCATAGGCGCCCGCAAGCATGCGCAGGAGTTCATCAATTACTCCGAAGGAAACGGATACTCAGCTGATATATGCTCATATGCCAGGGTGAACCTCGCATATATGGATATACAGCAGTGTGAAGCAGCGAACATACCGAGACCTGATCTCATATTCTGCTGCAACAACATCTGCAACACAGTCATCAAATGGTACGAGAACATAGCCAGGGAACTGGACATACCTATGATACTGTTCGATCTGCCGTTCAATCACCAGTATGAGGTGAACGAGCAGAATGTCAGATACATAAAGGGACAGCTGCTGGATGCGATAGACAAGCTGGAACAGATAACTGGAAAGAAATTCGACTACGACAGATTCCATGAAGTCATGAAAGTGTCAGTCGAGACTTCCCTGTGGTGGAAGAAAGCGTCATTACAGGCCAGAGCTGTACCTTCTCCTCTGAACGGGTTCGATCTCTTCAACTACATGGCGATGATAGTATGCGCCAGAGGGACCGAAGAAGGCAGAGACCTGTTCAAGCTCTGGTATGAGGAACTCGAAGCAAAGAAAAATGAAGGCCTGGGACCGTGGAAACAGGGTACAGAGCTGTATCGCGTGATGTGGGACGGCATAGCATGCTGGCCGTATCTGTCGGATACATACAAGGTGCTCAAGAAATACGGGATCAATATGGTCACATCAACATATCCGGACTCATGGTACATAGTTTACGAAGATGATGATCTGGATGGTATGGCGAAAGCTTACAGCTCAAATTATGTCAATCGTAATTTGGATTTCGGTGTTGATAATATAACCAAAATTGTCGAGGACTTCAAGCTGGATGGAATAATATTTCACTCTAACAGAAGCTGTAAGTTTATGGATTTCAGACAGTTTGAAGTCCAGAGACAAATCACAGAGAAGACGGGTGTACCGTCAGTGATATTCGACGGAGACCAGACAGATCCGAGAGCATTTTCGCTGGCACAGTATGAGACAAGGATCCAGGCACTGGTAGAAATGATGGAGGAAAGGAAAAAGGCGATAAAGAAATGAAGAACTTGAAAGACACTATACAGGAACTCGAGAACATAGCTAAAGATCCCGGATCAGCTGTAAGAAACGCCATGAACGCCACAGGGAAAAAAGCTGTGGGATGTTTTCCCATCTACACTCCGGAAGAAGTAGTGTACGCAGCAGGGTATCTTCCTGTGGGAATGTGGGGAGGACAGATGACAGGAAGCAGATCAGCGAAATATCTTCAGGGATTCTGCTGTTCCATCATGAGAGCCAACACAGAGCAGGCCCTGGCAGGAAAGTACGACTTCCTCTCAGCCGTGATCATCACATCATACTGCGATACGCTGAAATGTATCATCGAAGACTGGAAAGTAGCCGTTCCTCATCTGAACATCATCCCGATAGTCTATCCGCAGAACAGGAAGATAGATGCAGGAAAGGAATACTTCGTAGAAGAACTGAAAAGAACAGGCCGTGAACTGGAAGCTCTGGCAGGAACAGAGATAACAGACAGCAGGCTCACTGAAGCTATCGACCTTTACGACATATACAGGAAAGAGATGCAGGAGTTCTCGGAACTGGCAGGAAAATGTCCGGACATCATAACACCTCTAAGCAGGCATCTGATAATAAAGGCCGGATATTTCATGGACAAATCCGATTACATAGAAAAGATAAAAATCATAAACGACGGACTTCGTCAGGCAGAGAAGCCTGAAACGGAGAACAGGAAAAAAGTCATCCTTACAGGCCTGATGGCAGAATCTGACGGCCTGCTGGAGATATTCGAAGAAAACGGGCTTACGGTAGTCGCAGACGATCTGGCACAGGAAAGCCGCCAGTTCAGGACACTGGCAGACAAGGGCGGCGACCCGTGGCACAGGATGGCGGAACGCCTTTCTGAACAGGACGGATGCAGTTTCCTCTACGACGATAAGAAGAGCAGATGCGAACTGCTGACAGATCTGAAAAAGAAATACGATGCAGACGCCGTTATCTTCTGCCAGCTGAAGTTCTGCGATCCTGAAGAATTCGACTATCCGCTGATCAAGAAGAAAATGGCAGAGGAAAATATCCCGCTGCTTTACCTGGAGATAGAACAGCAAATGGATTCAGTGGAACAGCTCAGGACTAGAGTCCAGGGATTCGTTGAGATGCTGGACTGAGGATCAGAGAGAAAGGAAGAGACTTATGTATCTCGGTATAGATATAGGATCATCGTCATCAAAGGCAGTGCTGCTCGGTCCCGATGGGAAGGTCGCCGCAGAAGCGGTGGTCAATACGGGGACAGGCAGCAAAGGCCCGGAAAAAGTAGTGGCCGGGGTCATGGAGCTGGCAGGGATATCAGCCGGCGATATAAGAAAAACAGTAGTGACAGGCTACGGGAGGATGATCTTCACAGGAGCCGATAAACAGATAACAGAAATAAGCTGTCACGCCAGAGGAGTCGCGAAACTCTGCAGCAGCGCCAGAACGATCATAGATATCGGAGGGCAGGATGCAAAGGTGATAAGACTGGCAGCGGACGGCAGAGTAGATAACTTCACAATGAATGAGAAATGTGCAGCAGGTACTGGAAGGTTCCTTGAAGTCATGGCCCGGGTGCTGGACTGCAGTTTGTCCGAACTGCCGGGGCTGGCGGAAAAAAGCACAGAGGCAGTGACCATAAGCAGCACATGTACCGTCTTCGCGGAGTCGGAGGTGATATCACAGCTGGCGGAAGGCAAGAAGCCTGAAGACGTCGCCATGGGAGCGCACAGATCCATAGCTGAAAGAGTGGAAGGACTCTGCAAGAGAGTCGGCGTGGCCCCGGACGTCGTGATGACAGGAGGCGTGGCGCTCAACCGCAGCGTTGCAAAGGCGCTGGAGGAACGCATAGGAATGCCGGTCATCATACCTCAGAGCCCGCAGACCATAGGCGCACTGGGAGCTGCCGTGTACGCGATGGACCTCGACAAATGAGGGATCCGCATCACATGAGCAGTGAAAGGAGAAAATCATGAAAATCGGATTCATAGGAACAGGAAACATGGGAGGAGCCATACTGGCGGACTTTGCAGCATCAACGAATGCAGCAGGCAGTGAGCTCATGGCATTCGATCCCAGTGAAAAGAGCCGCAGCGCTATAAAAGCAAAAGTCAGTGATATCCGTTTCTGCAGCGATATCGGCGAGCTTTGCAGACTTTCAGAGATCATCTTCATCGGAGTCAAGCCCCAGATCGTTTCAGGAGTGCTGGAGGAAATGGCTCAGTCATACACCAGCGACAAGACAGTGGTTTCCATGGTGACTGGTGGAGTGACCATGGACGTCATAGCAGAAAGTCTGGGCAGAGACGCCAGGATAATCAGGATAATGCCGAACACACCGGCCAGTGTCGGAGAGGCTATGACCGCAGTATGCAGGAACGGCAACATCACAGACGAAGACTTTGCAAAGGTAAGAGAGATATTGGATTCAATAGGTATCACTGAGGAGATAGACGAGTCTCTGATGGGATGTGTCGGCGGGGTCAGCGGGAGCAGTCCGGCATACACATATATGTACATCGAGGCACTGATGCAGGCTGCCATGGAATTCGGCATGCCTGAGAAGGAAGCCAGGATATTCGCAGCACAGGCTGTCTCGGGAGCTGCAAAGATGGTGCTGGACAGCAACAAAACTGCGAAAGAGCTCTGTGAGGATGTATGCTCCCCAGGAGGAGTGACTATAGAAGCAGTGAACACGCTGCTGGAAAACGGATTCATGGATGACGTCAAAGAAGGATTCCGAGCATCCATGAAGAGGTTCAAAGAGATAAACGCTGAATAAATAATAACAATATAATCAAGGATTCAAAAAAATCAGGAGGAAAACAGATATGAGAAACGTAGTAATCGTAGCAGGCTGCAGAACACCGATCGGAACTATCGGAG
>CAJJPZ010000035.1 GCA_905193765.1 uncultured Eubacterium sp. | reverse complement strand
GTATATGGGTAAATCCACGTTGCTACAAACTGGAGGTCACTTCATATTGTCTCCTTGAAGAAAGAATCCATGTCGTTATGTCTCTTGACTTCGAATCCGAAGTGTTTCATACATGCGTCTATTCCGCTCCACATCGTGCCGACACCACCCGGTACATAACCACCGTTCAGCATGAATTTTCTCGTTGTCCGTGGAGTGATGTTCTTATACTTCGGATTGTTCACGATGATCGATGCACATGCTGTTGCTCCACAGCCTGCACTTGCCATAGTTGAGCTTGTGCCAGGCGGGTATGATAACCTGCCCCACCTACTGTCGTACTGTCTGAATGTCTTACTCATTAGTTTTCACCTCCGTGCTTGATTGCGAAGTTCTCCCACTTCTTGTAAGCGTCAACGTATGTTTCATTCTTATCACCATTGTGTGTGATCTCGTAATACATGCCATCCGAAACCGTCGTGCTTACAAGTGCCTTATTGTTCTGAAGCGTTTTGCAAGACCATACGATAAACACGTCATCCTCAGTAATATGTACACTATCTGTCTTGTCAAAATGTTCATTTGCATAGTCTCTAACTATCTCCAAACACAGTTTTTCAAACTCCTTGCTACCCATTACACTGCCTCCTCTTCATCGTCATATACCGCGGCCTCTTCTTCAAGATTGCTGATTGTCTTGCCTTTGCTGATATCAAGCAGCCCCTGCGTCTCACACGCAGCATCTGTCACGTTGTTGTTCTTCCACCACGACCAGATAATTGACAGTCCTGCCGCTACCTGAGTTGCGACCTCGGTGAAAGTCGTCTCATCGAACGGGATCGGGTTCTTTCCTGCCACTGTTAATGCCGCATTCACCGCTAATACGATCATCACGATCAGTCTGATTATTGCTTTTGCTTTACCGTTTGTTTTCATGTTGTTCCTCGCTTTCCTTTATCATTTTTACACACTCTGCTACAGCTTCTATATCTCCGTAGCAGATGCAGACTTCTTTATACGCGATAAGCTCGCTGATGCTCATTTCTTTCAGTTTCATGTTTCCTCCATTAAAAAAGAACGACCGTCATTGATCGTTCTACGCTGTTCGTCTCCACATATATACCGTAAGATACGGCGGCATGTTTTTGCCTGCGCCGTCTTCGCCTGTGCTGTTTATTGCCGGTGTCGCATCACTCGTCTTCTTGTACCACAAAAGCCCTGAGCTATCAGCATCTGCTGCGCCAGATTTACCAGCGAAAGTATAGCGTGTGCCGCTGCTCGTACTTACTTTTACCCTGCCGACTCCACCGCCGGCTTTATATATAGCAAATCCGTAATTACTTCCTCCGCTCGGGGAGTGGTCATGTGACGCTTGCGTGTGCGTATGACTCACGTTTACCGCATTAGCCGAACCGCCCTCTGCTCCTGCTGCATATGCATCACCAGCTGCAAGCAGGAACTTATCTTTTATCTGTTCCCATGTGCCACCGAGGTACGTTCCCGGGTTTGTGCTGACTGCGCTCATGAATATAGCCCCTACCGGGTATATCAGATCGACAAGGCTTACGACCTGTCCCGTATTAGCTTTCAGTTCAACACCTTTCTTGAACACGACCGGCAGACTCACGGACATCTGCTCTTTGCCGTCATCTGCCGTTTCTCCGAACGCTATGCCTGTGCCGTCCCGGTTTACGTCTATCACGAATTTTGCCTTCGAAACATACGTGCTTCGTGAGCCTGATCCCATAGAGTCAGTGATCGTTACCAGCACATCATACTGCTTCGTCGTATCCACGTTCGCTATGAGACTGCTCGTTATGCTTCCTGAAGTCGCAGTCGGCGTGTTCGTATATACTGTTGCATATACGATCGTTCCGGATTCACGCATCTCTATCTTGATCTGCGTCGGTACAAGGGCTGTCTGCCCGTTGGTGCCTGACTTCCAGTCGAATCTTACCTTTGCATATGCCCCTGTGTCGTCCATCGCCCCTGTATCGTCCATCCTCATAGCGACAAGGTTACTTATCTGAGGCTGTATATAAGCAAGCTCCCAGACTGCATACAGTGTCACATCCGACGTGATATTCTCAGTATACGATCCACCGGCGCTCCATGTCGCAGATGTCGCATTCGCGGCAGGCGCCCAGCCCTTGAAGTTGTAGTTCTGTCTGGTCGGAACGGATGCCGGAAGTGTTACAGCCTGTCCATAGGTCTTTGTGACAGATCCGGTACCACCTGAGCCACCGTTAGCATCAAGTTTCACAGTATATGTGTTGGCTTCCCAGACTGCGTACAGTGTATCTGACGCATTCGTCGTGTAGCTTGCTCCTGATGCAAAGGCAACGCTGCCGGTAGAAGATTTTGACCAGCCTTTGAATGTATATCCTGTACGTGTCGGTTTTGTTGTAGATAGTTTCAGTGCCTTTCCGTAGTATTTCGTCTGTGAGCCCGGTGCTCCACTGCCGCCATTGGCGTTGTATGATATCGTATATTTTGCAAGAGCGGGAACGGTCACTGTCAATGTCGCTGTTGAGACTGATCCTGTATTTTTGTTCGTGACTGCAGCTTTGATCGTCTTTGTGGCCGCTGAAGTCCCTTTCTCAAACTTGTACACCTTGTTGCTTGATATAAAATCATGTTTGCCGTACTTGTCGATACGTGACTGCCACGGTCCATACGAAGACGTGCTCTTTCCTGTCGCAGAAAGATCCATCTCGAATTTATAGTTCACCCAGCCGGCTGATGCATACGGACCTGCTGCAGATACCGTTACAGTATATGAGTCTGAATCAGAGTCGGTGCTGTACGTCATGAATGCTTTCCAGTATGAGTTCTTTAAACTTCCATATTTTGTTGCCATATCCGCCTCCTGTTATCCTATTACCCTGAGCGACAAATGCCCGTTTGCTCTTGCGATCCAACCGAGAGTGCCTACTACATTTCCGCCGTTATCTACAGATCTCATGTATAGATTCGTGATCTCTGCAGAATCAGCTTTCAGAGTATCATTGGACAGAGATGCCGCCTCATTGCCGTTGTTCATGAATGACATTTTTTCAGGTGTTATTTTAAGATTCGTCTTTGTATCTGAACCCGCCCCTATTGTTATCGATGGTTCATTACCATTAATAACTACGCATCCTCTGTAGCCTTCCAGTTCTTTTGCCATACCGGCCAGTTCCTTGGTTGTGGCCTCCTGTACCGTCTTAAGTTTCGATGTTGCCTCACTCAAACCATTAGTCTGTTCATGAAGCTCTGATGAAGCATCTCTCAATGAACCGACATCTGAACTGATCTCGTCTGTTCTTTTGTTCAATTCATCGATATCATCTACGAGTCCCGATTCATCATAAACTACCGTTATTGTGTCACCTGCCGCAGGCGTTCCGTTCAGCGTTATCCCATACTCTGAAAGCGTTACGCTGTTTCCACCAAGCTTCCAGCCGGAATCCAAATATGAAAATGTGTATTCGCCCGGAGTTGTGAACTTCCCTGATCCTGATGCGGCTTGTATGTCTATCTGCGCACTTTCCTCGCTCAGACTTCCTGATACTGATATATCGAAAGTATCAGTGCCGCTTACTATTCCGGCCACGAGATCAGCTTTAGATGCTGCACCGTTCGCAGTTTCCTGGGCGTCGTTCACCTTCTTCTGTGCATCTGAATCCAGTCCTGAGAAGCTGACGAGGCCTTTCAGGTTTATTCCGGCGGCGGCAAGTTCTATCAGCTTGTCAGTGAGCACGAGGCTCGCCTCTGTGTCTCCGGATTTTATGAGGAGCTTCAGCTGCTTTGCTGTCTGCTCTATCTGAGACTTGTTTGTCTCTATCTGGGTATTCGCATCGGCCAGCCCCTGTTTTGTCGCGTAGGTGTTCGAGACTTCCTGTCTGATACTGCCAGCCGTTACTTCGACTGCTGCGTCGGCTTCTTCTTTTGTATAATAGCCTCCCAGCGTTTCAGTCACTTCTTCCTTGGTGGCCGTCAGTGCTATAGCGTCGGCGTTCTTCTTGATATCTGTCTCTGTTTTGGTGACTCTCGTTTTCAGGCTGTCGACATCTAACTGAGCGGCTTCTGCTGCTGCTTTGGCACTATCTGCCGCGGTCTGTGCTTTGGCCGCATCTGCTTTCGCTTTATCTGCGGCTGTCTGCGCGGTGGCTGCATCAGCTTTTGCAGTATCTGCAGTACTTTGAGCTGCGGCCGCGGATACTGCTGCCGCATCAGCTTTTGACTGTGCTGTCTGCACTGCCTGCTCTGCGGCTGCTATGTCTTCTTCCGTCGCGTCCACTCTGCTTTTTACAGCTTCGAGATTCTCTTTAGCTTTGGTCAGATCTGACTGTGCTGTCTCAGCTTTTGTCTTTGCCGCATCGGCTGTGGTCTGCGCTGCTGCTGCATCAGTAGCGGCCTGCTCGGCTTTTGTCTGGGCAGTAGCAGCGTTAGTCTTTGCAGTGTTTGCCGTAGTCTGTGCGGTCTCAGCGGCTTCCTGCGCATTGGCTGCGGCGGTCTTGGCTGCCGTGGCATCTGTCTGAGCGTTCGACGCTGCAAGAGCCGCGTCATCTGCGGCGGTCTTTGCTGCATCTGCCTTTGTCTGGGCGTTCGTTGCCTTGGTCGCTGCATCATCTGCAGCTGACTGCGCTGTCTCTGCTTTTGTCTGGGCTGCGGCTGCATCCTGTTTAGCTTTGTCTGCTGCTGCCTGCGCGGTCGTCACAGCTTTCTGTGCCGCGGCGATATCTTCCTCAGTCGCATCAACTCTGCCTGATACTGTGGCAAGGTCTGCCTGTGCGGCTTCGAGATCTGACTGAGCTTTATCAGCTACAGACTTCGCATTCGTCGCCGCAGTCTTGGCCGCGTCCGCTTCAGACTGTGCGTTGTCTGCTGCTGTTTTCGCATTATCTGCCGCAGTCTGCGCATTCGCGGCTGCGGTCTTGGCGGCTGTGGCATCAGTCTGAGCTTTTCCCGCCGCAGTGCTTGCGGCTTCAGCCTTTTCCTTTGCATCGTTGGCAGTCTCGTCAACTTTGATGATCTTTGAATGAGTAATCTCTATCTGAGCTGCGTTTTCAGTTATCTGAGCCTGTAAGTTCGCCTGTACTGTGCTGAGATCTGTCTTCTTGCTGTAATCAGCTTCAAGCGTCTGTTTCGTCGTTTCCAGCGACGTTGACAGTCCCTCTATCTCCTCATTTGCCTGTGCCACTTCTGACCTTGCTGCGTCGGCTGTGGTCTGCGCCACTTGGGCTTTAGTCACCGCATTAGCAGCAGTTTCCTGTACGGACGCCGCGCTTCCTGCCGCTTCTTCTGCCTTTGTCTGAGCTGCAGCCGCATTCGTCTTTGCCGTCTCGGCTTCAGCGGCCGCGTTGTCAGCTGACTGCTGAGCGTTATCCGCTGCGGTCTTGGCCGTAACCGCAGCAGCCTGGGCATTATCTGCCGCTTTCTGAGCGTTGTCCACCGAGGTTTCCAGTGAAGCCACGTCAGCCTCCACTGCATCAACGGCGCTCTGAGCATTGTCCGCTGCGGTCTTTGCTGCATCCGCAGACTGCTTGGCCTGATCAGCTGATGCCTGAGCCGCTTCAGCTAAAGTGTTTGCCTGAGATGCAGACCCTGCCGCTTCATCGGCAGCAGCCTGAGCCTCCGCAGTTTTGACATATGCACGCTTTATTTTTGTATCAAATGGACTTTCGATCTGATTTTCTTTTACTGACTCACCATCATATACGCTTGTGATCCAGCTGGTAGCTTCCCCTGTAAAGTCTATGGCCTGAGAACTTATGAATATCACTTTTCCAAGAAAATTCATATTGGTTCTGATTCCCATGATTTCTTCACTGGTCAGGTCTGGCTGATCAAGCGCATTTTTTAACCCTATATAGTTTCTGTACTCATCTTCTGTAAATAATCTTGCAAATGTTCCTGATACAAGTGTTTCATCCCATTTTACATTAAGTACAGCTCCGGTGAACCGTATACCTCTGTATGTCTCAAAAATATCCTCCAGAATACTTTCTGTAACGAAGGGATTATTAAACGAAATGCTTTGTCCTGCACCAGTTTCGATGTTTTGTGTGCCAAGGCCATCAATACTGATATTACATGAGATCCCATCCACCAGTATTTCACCTGCAGATGTTTCGGTATATGATATAAGATCTGATTCGAGGATTATATTATCTGAGAACGCATAGAACGATATGCCCGCTATACCGTTTTCATCAAATTCCGCAAATCCTCCTACGAGACCTGCAAGATACCCAAGTGCTTTGCGATAACTACATTCGAAATCCCACTTGATTTCAGTATTATATATGTCATCAAATTCAAAATCATCTAATGTTATGCCGCAATCCAAAAGCACCTGAGCTTTCAGATCGTTATAGAATCCCTGGGGAGTGCCTGCATTAAAAGAAGGCACATATATCCCATTCATTTTCGAGAATCCGTCATAACATGTAAGTACAATCCCTCCATCTGCATTTTTCTGTGTATAGACATAATATGTACCAGCTTTATGCCAGGTTTCTTCCTCAGCTTCATCAGTATCCTCATCTACTGCGATATCTTCTTCGCCTTCAAAGAAGATATATTGTCCTTGTTCCAGTTCTGAATCTGCAGTCTCGGCATCTTCGAGGTCATCATCTGTGACTTCCTCTCCTTCCTCGTCATCATCATCTATTTCATGATCGAGGTCATCTTCGTCTATGACTTCGTCAGATATATCATCGCCAACTTCTTCTTCCAGCCTTTCCTTTTCGGTCATATGATCCGATTCTACAGGACTTATGTATAATTCGATTTTGTCACCATCAAAATGTTCCTTGAAAGGATTCAGAACTGTAAGTATCAGACAGTCACTTGCAGTTGACCCGATTTCCATCGTTTTGGAAGATGCGCTGTCGATCAGTTTTACATTTGTTATCGATGGTGCGATGTATGAAATATCGTTCGCAGATACTGCGGATTCCTGCATTTCGCCTAATTCAATACCATTTATAACTGCTTTGAGATCGTAATTCACATTATACCTCCGTTAGTATTACTGATATTTCCCTGAAATGTCCGTCAGGATACTTTGACACATTTCTTGTATCAGCAAAGAAAGTGCCGTTTTTATGCTTACCTGTAGCATGATCCAGGTACTGTACTGTCAGATATTCGTATTTTCCATCCTTATTCTTTGATGGATTCAGTGTATCGAGTATCTCTTTTCCCTCTTCTTTAGACAGGCCGGTCCATGCAAGCGTAAGTGTGACAACATTGGCCCTGACATTACTTAATATATATGATCCGGAATTGTCTCTTGAGTCACTGTTGTTCGCATTCGATTCAAAGTTCTTCCTTACATCCGAGTATGCAAAGTCACATGTTGTCGGATGCGGAAGATGTCCATCAGTTGCCGTTTCCGTACCATCATCTGCATAATAGTGATCAGCAAAATATATGTATTCAATTCCATCCACATATTTAGAGTATGTCTTATCCACCACTGCTTTATCTTTATACTGAAGTCTATACTGGTATGGTTTTGATGACGTGTAAGTTTTCTTCAGCATTTTCTTTTGCTTCTTGAGCTTGGATGTTCTTGTATATGTGGTATATCCACGCTGCCAGTACCTTACATCACATGTACGTTCTACCCCCGATATAGTCCTCTGAGCTGTTGCCGGAATGGATGTTCCGAGTTTTGTTACACCGCCATTACCTCCGAGTTTTTTGCTGCCTGCTTTATTCTTGGTTTTCTTGTTATATTTTACTTTCCTGGAACTTGCGGCTACTGGTGATTTGAAATTTCGCCAGCTGCTGTAATCTCCCCAGTGAAAGGTTACTTCTCCACCCTTCCTTATTTCTTTTATTTTTGATGTTCCTATGAAATATATCTGAGCTTCTGCCATGTCATCCTCCTTATAATACCGGTGATGTCCCGAATATCATTGTCTGACCATTGATATAATCAACAGTGCTTTTGCCGATCGTTTTTCCATCAAGCTGTATTATCAAATTCAGATTTCCGGCATGTGCGTCGTTATTGTTCAGTACAGCACTTGTAAGTGCATCGAATTTACTCCAGAGGGTTCCGAGCGGCACTACAGCCTCTGATCCGGCTTCGCCGACACCTATAACAGAAGGATCGTTGAATATACCACCCGTTTTATACCATTTAACGCTGACTGACGGCTTAACACCTTTTCCACCGATCCCCCACGGAACTTTGCCGCCGCTTATATTAAAATGCGGCACCTGTATCCCTGAGAATATCTTGCCAAGCCTGAGTGGAAATATCCCCCTTATTTTCGATACAGCACTCCTTATGGTGCTGAGTGCAGATGATATCGGCGCCGTCATCTTTGCTTTGATAGCACCGAAAGCCCTGCCCACACTTCCTGATAAACCACTGAAAGACAGTCTTGATTTTATTGCACTGACTATGTTTGACAGGACATTTCTTGCTGCTGTTATCGGCTGTGTGATCGCTGTTTTCACAGCATTGAATTTTCCTCTTACAATAGACGCCAACGCACCTATACCTTTTACGATGCCGTTTCTGATCGCAGTCAGCGCCAGCTTTCCCAGGTTCACCCAGCCAAGTGACTTCCACATATTCAGATATGCTTTGAATATCTTAGGCACTGTTTTTATCAGCGCAGGTATCGCTTTGATTATTCCAACAGCAAGTGTTTTTATTATAAGCAGACCGCCTTTTATAAGCTTGGGACCATTTTTAGCAGCTGCATCAGCGAAATTCGAAATTATCTCAGGAACACTTTCAATAAATTCCGGAAGTCCATCCGCGATACCCTGTGCAAGATTCTGCAGCAGATCCATCCCTGTATCAACAAGCCCCGGCGCCGCCTTGCTTATCATGCTGGATAAATCAGTCAGGCCCGACAAAGCTTTTTTTATGATATCACCGGAATTACCAAATCCTTTCGCTATGCCATCCATCATTTCCTTGCCTGCTGCCATGAACTGCGGCACTCCTTTTTTTATGAATGTTCCCAGAGCCGTCGGAAGCGACGTAAGTATACGCCCAATTGCCGGTACAAGATTGTCAAACAGGAATATGGATGCTGTCGAGGCCAGACCTTCCATTGATGATTCTATATTTCTTCCCAGAGCGAGATTGCCGAGGAAGTTATCGGCAGCTGCATTCATTGCGCTGAAGGAACCTGACAGAGTCGTTGCAGCCTCTTTTGCTGATGTTCCTGTTATATCAAGATCGCCCTGTATCACATGGATGGCCTCGTATACATCCGAAAGATTTGAGATATCATATTTCTGTCCGCTGATCTTCGATGCATCCGCAAGCAGTCTCTCCATCTCGGTCTTTGTACCGCCATAACCAAGTTTCAGGTTATCCAGCATCGTGTAATTCTGTTTTGCAAAGCCCTGGTATGCATTCTGGATATCCTCGATATTGGTGCCCATTTTATTAGCATTGTCGGACATATCTATTATCGCAGTATCTGCATACTTTGCCGCTTTTTTTGTGTCTCCATCCAGTGACTGCAGAAGTGATGCAGAAAAGCTTGTTGCCTGCTCCATATAGCTGTTTGCGGATATGCCCGCCGTTCTGAAAGCATTATCGGCATTTTTTATAACAGTATCCGATGCTGACTTGAACAGTGTCTCTATTCCTCCGATAGACTGTTCAAGCGCTGCACCTTCCTTTATGGATTTTGTTATACCTGCAACAACAGCAGTTCCTATTGCTGCGGCACCTATGATGTTTTTGAAGGAACCTGCAAACCTGCCCCCTGCAGATTCACCGGCAGTTCCTCCGGCAGCATCCAGTTCTTTCTGCATACCGCTCTTTATTCCCTTTGCTGAAGGGATTATCTGCACATATGCATTTGCAAGTGTTGTTCCCATATCACCCTCCGTATCTTTCTTTCAGGAATTCTTCAGGAGTATCGTACGCCCTTACCGGACGTTCCTTTTTCTCACAGCTGCCGAATATGCAATCAATTATAGATTCCGGCGCATCGGTTCCGCGAAGTGAAGCTAAAATAAGACCCAGCCGATCTGCTATGCTTGCAAGCAGTATAGTTGTACTTTCCGCAGGTGCTCCCTCCATCTTCTGTCTTATACGTGAATTCTCCCTCAAACCAGCAGAAAAGGCAGCTGCATTCCTGAGCGACAGCTGCCTGTAGTCATATATACCGTATGTTTCTGCAAGATCACACATCAGAAGTGCTTCATCGGTGTTTACCATACTGGCGAGGGTCATGAGTTTTTTGTTTCATTACTCATTCCCAGGATTTCTTCCAATATCTCCATCATTTCTGTCAGGCTGATCCGTCCATCTTTTTCTGTTAAGTATGCTTTCAGAGCCTCATACTGTTCTTTTCCGAGAAGTCGTCTGTATATGAACAATATCTGTTTCATATCAGCGTCGTCTCCTTCAAGATCGCACAGCGCTTCAAAGACTTCAAAATCATCAACAGCCTCATCCTGCAGTATTATATCGAATCCGTTTTTCAATCTGCCTTTTATCACATCTTCCTCCTGTTCCCTGCCTACTGTTTTTTCTGCAGGTATTCATAATGTGTATTCTCATCACTGTCCGGCAGACATGAAATCGTCGTTTCGAACAGCACTGCTTCACCACTGGCGTACTTTATCTCTCCGATTTCAGATACGGTTCCGTTAGGAATGCATATCCTCTTGGGATCGCCACCAGTCGTTACCATATCCACGACCCATGCAGCCGCTTCGAGTTCTTTGGCGTTCACTTTCACAGTTATACCGGCATCGAGCGTACCTGTCACATTGCCGTCTCCATATACAGCTTTCATTACATTCACATCTTTGGTATCCATAAATGACATGGAAAATTTATCAGTCTTTGAAGTCTGAGGCGTAAGTACAGTGTTACCGCCCCAGTCCTTTATTTCCTCTGATTCCCTTGTGTTCTCATTCGTGACACCATCTTCACTGATGTATCCCATGCTTACGAAAGCCTTATCAAGTGCTGCTGTTGCGCTTGTCGGCAGTGCCGTCCCAAGCGGCGCTCTGAACACAGCACCTCCGGTTTTTGGTTTTCCTACCGTCACCTTTCCATTTTCACTCATATTTTCCTCCTGAAATCAATAATGTATCAGCTGATACACAGCCTGATAGCGATAATGCTTTGTCTGTGTGTCAGTAAAATTGTAATCACTGTCAAGCGATACCCTGCATATCTCGTCGTTCATTATGAGACTGTCCATCGCAGTTTTTACCTTTTCATTGAGTACCGCTGCATTATACAAAGAATCCGCCAGCGACTGCACTGCAATCGTGGCGGATCTTATCCCGTTAGTTATACCTGAACCTGTTTTTTCGATAACTACGAACGTAGTTTCTTTTTTATCCGGATATTCCATATAAACCGGCACCTGGCCAAGCTCACGGCGCAGGTGTTCCAAAACTGTTTTTTCTATCATCTCACTACCTTCAATAAAGTATTGTTTTTGAGATTATCATAATATCCTTTATCATTTGCCGGATACACCGCTGCACCGGCTCTTTCAGGATAATGCCGTTCACCAGCTTCATAATCAATTCCTGCAGTCTGCTGTATCCTGTGTGCATGTTCCATGCATATGGTCTGCATCTCACTGCTTTTCAAAAGTTCCCGGACACCTGCCTTGTTGAGTTTCACTCTGATCTTACTGCTCATATACCTCCACCATAACTTTCTGGTTCCATTCCATCGGTATCAGATCATCTATCCCTCTGACCGGCTCCCCGAATGTCATGAAATCCTGTCCGAAGAAAGTCACTCTTCTGTTCCTCCATTCGTGCGTGTCACCTTTTGGTATCGCCATCGTGTATACCGCTTTCTTTCCTGTAAGGTTCAATGCGTCCAGAACTTCACTGGCCGTTCCTGGCTGCACAAGGACATTTCTTACAACTTCCGGTACTTCATCATAGACCGGTCTTCCGAAGCCATCTGTTCCCGTCCGCACCCTGTCATATATCGTCACATCTATTCCTCTGATGATTCCCATAAATCTATCACTCCGTATTTCTGCCTGCGAAGCCCCAGCCTTGCAAGCTCAGATCTCTTTATGAACAGACCGCCTCCGGGAACGAGATATGTACCGGATACGGAATATCCAAGAGCCGACTGAGACATCTGTGTCATAGGTTCTGCATCTGTTGATGTCATGAGCGTCCTGGCAGCAACATCGACTGTCACCGACTTTGCGACTTCTTTCAGAGCTTCATTTTCCGATATCATCACATCCAGGTCTTTGCCGACCTTATATGCTTCATACCTCAAAGAAGCCGATACTGTTTCCAGGAGAGCTTCACACCGAATCTGTTCCTCCGGCGTGAGTGCTCTCCACAGATCTGTAACATCCTGTATACTTGCAAAATTACTCATCAGTTTCACTTTCATCTGCTGCAGATTCCGCTTCAGGTTCCTTGGCGGGATTTTCTTTATCAGTCTTTTCCCGGACCTTCTTCCAGTCCCCGCCGCTGATTTTTGAATCCACATCTATCACGATGCCTGTTACTTTGTTGATGTACTTCATATGCAGCCTCCTACTCCTCTGCTATACGTGCGAATGACGACGGCAGCAGTATGCCCCATCCGAGATAAACCTCTGCACGCAGATATACCTGATTATATCCTTTCAGGTCCTTTCCTGAATTGTCAGGATCACCATACTCTATGATCTCAAGCGGTATTTCCTTTGAATATCCCCACTTGAATCCATTCTGGAAGTCGCCAACTATAGCGTGATCCTTTGCACTTCCTCCTGATACTGTGGAGTTCACATCCACACCGATACCTCCAAAGCTGTCCGGAGATGCTCCGAATGCAAATTCAGGATAGAGTTTGATGCCGTTAGCCTTCACCTTGGCCATTGCTGCACCAAAAGCCTTTGACAGTGCCATTCCGCTCATGTCACCGTCTGATCCGTTCACAAGCGCTATAGCCGCTTCAAGGTTATCATCAGGCGTTGCTGATGCATAAGTGACTTTCTGTGTGACCTTTGAATCAAAATTATTATCACCTACCACTGCAGATGCAGTTCCTGTCCTTGGATTGATACCATGCATAGCAGCAAGGTCAAGACCCTTTGCCACTTTCATTGCAAAACCGTCATTGAATGCAGCCAGGATATCAAGCTGTGCCTCTTCCTTTGCGAACATGAACTCATCAGATACTCTTGCACCATATTCGAACTTTATAGGAACGATGGTCACAGGTGCCAGGGATATGCCTCCTTCTGTTTTTTTACCTCCCTCTGCAACGATATCGACTTCATTGTCCATGCTGAACACGAACTCCTTGAGTCCGTTGAACGGTATCGGAGTCTGGGCTGACAGCTTTGCCAGTGATGACTTTCCCTTTACCTTGGAAATGAGATCCTTTACCAGTGACGGATCGAATAAACTACCTTTTGTTGTTGCCATATTTTACTCTCCTTTCAGATTATCGAGCATACTTTTCATTGCGATCTGCTTGCTGTCCAGTTTCTCAGGATCTGCAGACGCCAGCGGCGCAGATGTTTTCTTATTTGATATGAACTTCGATATACTTTCTGCATCTTTTCTTATAGCGGCTTCATCTTCTCCTGAAAGCCTCGATGCCAGTTCAAAGGGTATACCTGCTTCATGGGCTATCTTCATCTTCATCGAGTCCATTTCATACTTTTTCAGTTTAGCCTGCATCTCCCCGGATGATTTCTCATATCCTGCAATTTTTTCTGAATTTTCTTTGATTGTCTGATTGAATCCCTCGATCTGCCTGCCGTACTCATCTGTTTTCGTTTTCAGTTCTTCGTAATCACCATACTTTTCGAGATACTCTTTCTCGATGCTTTCCCTGAGTTTCTTTTCTACTGTTTCTCTTTCTCTTTTGAGCCTCTCACCTATGATGCTGTCGAGCTGCTCCTGTGTTGTGATCGCTTCAAATGCCATTTTGTTTTTCTCCCTTCTTGACCCGGCGGTATCGGTAATCTATAAAAAAGACCGATATCATACCGGCCTTTAATAACTTATCTTCTGTTTTCTTCTTTCCCTGCTCTTGGAACATGCCCAGTGTGCGAGTATGATGCTGTCCAGGATGGCTATCTCCACGCCTTCCTTTATAGGCTTATATCCGAAACCTCCATTACTGCCGATAGCTCTTTTTTCGCAGTTGCTGACTACCTGCCGCACAGACGGCTGGTCCATATGACAGACGGTCCCTGCAAACAGTGCTGATTCAAAAGCAGTGTTTGCTACTATGACCTCCTTGACTGTGGGAAGTATCGTGCCTTTTATCCTATGCTCCTTCAGATCGTCTGCAAGAAGTTTCTGTCCATTGGCTCCGTCTATAACTATGCGGCTCGGCTTCATGCTGCTGAGATAGTCTATGATCCATCTGTTGCCGTTCCTTACAGACTGACAGTCGATAGTCTCCACGAATATCTTTTTATTGTTAGTTTTCACTGCTACAGACATAGCCACATTCGTGCCGTCATGTCCGTACTTGATGCCGACAAACAGACTTTTCTGGAATACCGGCAGACTGCCGCAGCAGAGTTCTTTCCACTCCGCTTCACTGATGTCTGACTTCTGATTATACTGGAGCCACAGACCGAGCCTTTGTATATTGAAGTCCGCTTCATCATCGCCGACCTCATCGAGCACCGATCTTTCTGTGAAGACTGTGCCCAGTGACGGGTTCGTCAGATACCACAGTTCCCTGTCCCGTGGATCTGACATGAATTCCACTGACCACTCGGCCCATCCTGAATTGAATGTTCCTCCGGACAGGACGTTCCTCCTGTATTTTGTGAAGACTGTACCTGATGATACCGGCGTAGGCGGTGTACCGCAGAATATGGTCTGCGGATTGCTGCTGTCTGTCACCACATATTTCAGAGCACTCTCATGGTCACTCTGATATTCCTGTGCTTCGTCTATGACAAGCAGATCGTACCCCTCACCGAGTCCGCCTTTCGTGGTCCTCGTCCTGAATTCCACTTTTCCGCCACCTTCGACTTCGATATGTTCCTTGCCGTATGCACGGTATGAAGACGTTATCTCTATGCCGGCCTTTTCCAGCATGTCATAAAGCCTTTCCCATGCACTGTGCGTCGTTGAAGTCCTGTGTGCCGTATGCATTATATGCTCACCGTTCACAAGACCATACATCTCCCTGATGACCACTATCTCATTCTTGCCATTCCTTCGTGGCACGGAATATCCGAACTTGGTATGCACCCACAGATCTTCATCATTCACCGCCATGATATCGTATATCATCAGCTCCTGCCATTCCTGTGCTGTCCGGCCTGTAGAATCGTACAGCTTTATCGCTTCGCTGCCTCTTGTCTTCGAGTAGGGTAATATTACCGATTGGGTCGGTGTCTGGCGACCTTTTTTAAGCTCTGCCATAAACTCCTCCAATCTGTACTGTGTGCTTTTATTTCACCTGTCTGTTATGTCATGGTCATCACGCTCCCTTGTTTTGTATAAACTAAAAAGAACCGGTGTTTTCCGGTTCCTGTACTTTCTCTTATATGTTCTCTTCAGACTGACTTGAATACGAGCTTTACAAGCTCCGTGATCACGCCTGCACTTTCGAGGATATGTTCTCTCATTTGTTTCATTTTGCTGTTATCTTCAAGATACCTGATCCCTTTAGCTGTAATCTTCATGTCGTAAAGATCTGATATGAGGATGTATTCCCCACCCCATATTTTCTGAAATACCAATCCTTTTATCATTTCTTCATCGCTGAGATTCTTCAGTATGTCGATCAGGTATTCTTCTGCTATATCTTCTTTTCTGACTACCGCTTTATTGAATGCATCTTTATCGAAACTGTATTTTCGTTTGAAACATCCATATAGATATGTCAGTATTTTGAACACCACGTAACTGTAATCATCTTTTGCCATGGGTTTACCTCATTTGTTTTTATATTCCTGTGTTTTACGTTTATATGAGATCGAATGGTACGATCCCTTTTATTTCTTTCAGAAATCTGTATGCCTTTTTCAATGTCGAATTATCGCATAGATATTCTATTCCTACCGGTGTTATCTGGCAAGCGGATAGATCTGCATTCACAAGCACGTGCCCCATCGCAAATGAAAGCTCTGCCCCTCTGATGTATCCCTGTTCCTGCAGGTTCTCGATTATATATACCCAGTAATTCCTGTTTATATCCATCATCTTACTGTCGTGCTGCAGCAGAGCCGGATCCACAGCTTCGTCCGTCTTCAGGCAGGTGTACAGATATGCCAGTATCTGATATACGATCACATGATAGTCATCTTTTGCCATTATATTCTCCCTCCATAGCACGATATCAAACATCCGATGGTTTCCACGGTTCAATCTCACCATTCACCTCTTTCATGACAAGCTCATAATCCATGCTGTCAGGATCTGCTTCAAAATCATCACAATGAAAGCTGTAGAGGTGTTCCAGATCATCAGGAAGACTGCCCTTTTTATAGCAGAACAAACCTTCTCGTTCAAGATCTATATATTCATTCCTGCAGCCACGGCATATTGGACACCATCCTGCTTGAAATTCACCGGGAATATTATAGAATCCCGGACTCACCGGATATTCGACACCGTTCACGATCATCTTTTCTCCATCTTCAGGAACATCCCTGTTATAAAGCTCTTTTACCTCTTTCCTGTATTCATTGAATCCTGGAAAGAGTTCTTTTGCTTTCTTACTCATTTTTCCACCATCTCCGCTTCAAGATATATCTTGCCATCTTTAAAGACTGCAGATGTTATCCTGTATACTGTTCCTCTTTTGAACAGGACTTCCTCTTGTATCTTATGTCTTGGGCTCACAAAACTCTTTATGTATGCTGCTCCTCTGTAACCTTTCCTGACCTTTATGTTTTTCACTAATCATTTAATAGATTTCTAATTATCTCTTTAGATGTTCTTATATGCCGGTAT